>JAKPTH010000423.1 GCA_029571125.1 bacterium | reverse complement strand
ATCCCTGCGCCTGACCTAATTTTTCTTTGATCAATTTAACTTTTTGCTCTTTTTGTGGTGTTGGCATTTATGTGTTACACCTCCTTTAGATTTTATTTATTCCGATTTTTGGATAACTTGCTTTTTTGTAACGTTTTTGTTTTAAAACCTCTTCAAAAACGGGGTTAAAAAAACCCTGCATTGAAGGCATTAGCAAATCCGAAACAATACAGGGTTTTAATATTTTGAATAATCCCGCAGGCGGAGTAGTTGAATAATCAAGAACTCCGCAGGGCGTTATCCGAAAATTTTCTATAATTGTTTCGGCCGGCCGCCGGTCTTAAAAAACCGCGCGATTAAAGGCTATGCCTGCCATGCTGTCTGTAACAAAATTTTTAAAAAGAACCGCCCTTTTATAAGGGCATCGGGTCTATATAAATTAACTTACCATCGAAGCGGGGTTGATACGAAGTCCGGGGCCCATCGTGGTAGCGATGGTAACGGTCTTTATATACTGGCCCTTAGCGCCTGTAGGTTTAGCTCTCAATACTGCGTCGTAGAAAGCCCTGAAATTTTCGTTTAATTTATTGTCGTCAAAAGACGATTTTCCGAATGGTCCGTGGATTATACCGTTCTTTTCGGTTCTGAACTCGATACGGCCGGCTTTTAATTCTTTTACCGCTTTAGCGATGTCGAATGTAACTGTTCCGGTTTTCGGGTTCGGCATTAAACCGCGGGGACCTAATATTTTACCGAGCTGACCTACGATTTTCATCATATCGGGCGTAGCCACCACGAAATCAAAATCGGTCCAGCTTTCTTTCTTTATTTTTTCGGCGTAATCGTCAGCGCCTACGTAATCCGCGCCGGCCTGTTCGGCTTCTTTGGCTTTTTCGCCTGCTGCGAAAACTAAAACTTTAACTTTTTTGCCCGTGCCGTGAGGAAGAACGACTGTGCTTCTAACCTGCTGATCGGCATGTTTCGGGTCAACGCCAAGTTTGATGGCAATTTCGAATGAAGAGTCGAATTTGGTATAAGCGATTTCTTTAGCGAGTTTTATAGCGTCCTGAAAGTTATAAAGTTTGTTAGGCTCCACTTTTTTCAAAGCGGCTTCGAATTTTTTTCCCATTTAAAATAAACCTCCTCGTGGTAATAGCGGATTAAATCCTTCCACAAATTGCGGCGCACAAATGCGCCATGATGAAGTTGCGTAATTAATCTTCGATGACGTCGATGCCCATCGAACGAGCAGTGCCGCCGATGATTTTCGCGCCCTGAACTTCGTCGTAAGCGTTAAGATCGTTGAGTTTTTTCTTGGCGATCTCTTTGAGCTTCGACATGGTTATTTTGCCGACTTTCGTTTTATTAGGAACGCCTGAACCTTTTTCGAGTTTTAAAGCTTCGCGCAATAAAATAGCCGCGGGCGGGGTTTTGCATATAAAATCGAAACTCTTGTCGGCGTAAACCGTAATAATAACCGGGATGATGGTTCCAGCCTGCGCCGAAGTGCGGGCGTTGAACTCTTTGCAGAATGCCATAATGTTAACGCCGTGCTGGCCGAGAGCGGGACCTACTGGAGGCGCAGGATTCGCTTTACCGGCGGGGCATTGCAATTTAACATAAGCAACAACTTTTTTAGCCATGATAATTCTCCTTCCGAGTGTGTGTTATATCTTTATTTTATATTTTAACGCAGCTTTAATTAATAATTAAGCTTCTTCTATCTGGGCAAAATCCAGCTCTACCGAAGTGTCGCGGCCGAATATCTTGAGCATGATCTTGACGAGATGCTTTTCGGGGCTGATGCTGTCGATGGTGCCGTTGAACCCCGAGAACGGGCCTTCGATAACGCGGACTTTCTGGCCGACTTTAAACGTGATCTTGTCTTCGGGCTTCTGTTCGCCGTAACCGAGAAGCTTCATAATGCCCTGAACGTCTTTTTCAGTGAGCGGGGTGGGCTTGTTTCCGAAACCGATGAATCCGGTAACGCCAGGCGTATT
>JAKPTH010000421.1 GCA_029571125.1 bacterium | reverse complement strand
CATACGCCTTATTTTTTTTATTAATCAGTTTTTTTAATGCGCATTATAGAGCCTGCCGGGGCTTTTGGCCCCGGCAGGATATAATGCAAGCTAGTTAAAATCTATGTAGATAACGATATAAAAATGCGTTAATAGTATATTTCGCTTCCGCCGCCAGTGTACGGGTCTCCCGATGAATAATCGTCAGAAGATGATGATGACGACGACGATGATGATGATGAATCGCTGCCGGATGAAGAGCCGCATCCGCTATCTTCGTATGGGTATCCGGTCGAAGGATACGGGATTGTGCCGTTCTGCGTGTGATCGTAATCGCTTGAAGAAGACGACGACGATGACGACGAATTAGATGACGAAGAGTAGCCGTCAGCGTCTGATTCGGTAGGATAACCCGTAGTCGGGAATTGAACTGTGCCGTTTTGCGTGTGATCGTAGCCTGACGAAGAGGAATCGCTTGAAGAAGAGCTGCTGGAATTGGTTTCCTCGCCGGGGCATCCCGGATATGAGGGTATCTCATTACCTATGTTGTCGGTATGAGGGATGACTGGTTCTTCTTTTGTCGTTTTCTGCGTTTTTTCTGATTTTTTAGCCGTGGAATGTTTTGCGGCTTTTTCTTTTTTCGCGCTTTTTTCAGCCGCGATGGAAACTGAACCGGGCGCAGCGGCCGTAACCAGGAATAATGCCGCCAGGGCAAGAATGGATTTTTTCATTGAGAGCCTCCGTATAGGTATTTAATTAACCATATACTTTATACTCGATTTCTCATGGATAAAGAATTATTAGTATAACATCCTCAGATTCGAATGTCAACAATTTTATTATAAAAAATATTTCATATGAATCATAAATTGAAAAAACGCAATATTTAGTCTATAATTAAAATACAATATTTTTAAAAATTTCATTAGTTAAAAAAGGGTGGGCTGTTGTGTTAAGCAAAGAAGAATATTATGAAAACGTCAAAAAAATACGTGAGGTTCTTAAAAATCCTGAAAATCTAAAATGCACATGTCCAAAGGTCAAGTGCGAATGGCACGGCAATTGTTTAAAATGCGTCGCGGCGCACAGGTATTTTAAGGACCATATTCCTACGTGTTTTCAGAATATTTTCAACGGCAGGATAAAGCAAATTGCGGCCATATTCGAGCTGGACGCCGTCGAAAAAGCCAAAAATCCAGAGGAATACTGGGATTATGTTCGAGAAATGGATGAAAAAAATCAGGGAAAGCATTAAACCTGTAAATTACCCGGCCGTACGCCCCGCCATGGCTCTGAATCAACTTCTTGCCCGACAGACGTGGATGCGGCTCTTGATATTTTATATGGTCACTATTTCAACTTAAACAGGGCCGTTTGTATTTAAGCGGGCAGTTGTGGGCAGGGCGCCAGACAAATTTTTTCGGGGACTCGTTCGAAAATCCCTCCGGGATTTTCGCCGCTCGTGCTCAGCGCCTCTCGCCCCTCCGTGGGCTCCGGCGCTTCCGCAACGCCCCTCAAAAATTTTGTCTGGCCCCTGCTACACGCTTATAAACAACTTAAAAATAGGTTGATAAGCCTTAGTGCTAATAATAAAACTTGGTGTTGACTCACCAGCAGGCCATTATTGCTGCGCAGACGCGCGCGTAAGCGCGCATCTGCAAAAAAACAGAAATAGAAAAAGAAAGCGGAGTGAAAAAGAGATTTTAGCAGTTAAGGAAAATAAAATAAGAAATGAAACGAATTGAGGCAATTACCGAAAAGAGCACAATTGAATTAAAGCGCCGGCAGAAAAGCGAGCGCTTCACAAAAATAAGGCGTCAGGCTATTCGGGGGTTGGAAGGGATTATAAGGGAAGGTAGGGGCCATTGGCCTCTAGCCTTCCCTTATCGACAAAAAAGCGTTAATTATATTTCAGCTGTACCGGACAAAAAGGACGTTATAATCGGCTATTGGATGAAGTTCCGGCAGGTTTCGAAGTCGCTCATTTTATCAATATCGAAAACGATTTCGGCGTATCTGGATTCGAAAGCGGCGCACGGCGTTTTTATTATATTATAAACCGCGTCCAGGGCGTCTTTTTTAGAGGCGAGTCCCATTTTATATTTTAAGAGCAGTCCGACGCCGAAGAGTCCTGCTATTTTAATGGGATTTTTGCGATTTTCGAAGATATCGGAAATGATTTCTTTATTTTTAAAAAATATATCGGGTTTAATGCATATGAAATTGCCGCCGGTGTATGTTCCGTCTTTGCAATAATACCAGGTCCTGCGGGTGTTTTTAAATTTGGAGTCGTAGACTGATTTTTCAACGACTGGATAAATGGCGTCGAAGCTGCAGTTCTGGGAATATCCAATGAAATTATCCACGGCTTCGTGGTTGATGAGCGGGATATCGCAGGAAGTAATCATGATTTTTTTATTTTTATCTATTTTATCGTGTGAGAGGGAGCGTGAAATATTTTCGAGAATATTCTCGCCTTCGTTTATAAAATAATCGTAATATTGTGGCGGCACGGCGTTTTTTATTTCATCGCCGGCCGTCAAGAACAGTCTGCCTCTCAGTTTTGATTCTTTGAAAGCTTTCAGGGTGAGGTTGACCATGAATTCGTTTTTAATTTTTACGAGCGCCTTGTATCCGCGGTCCGCCGCCTGCAGCAAATCTGCAGCTGCCCGGCCGCCGGCGAGCATTATGACGTCCATAAATCTATCACTCTTCTTTTTTGTATTTATCGGCCGGATCGGTATTTGAGCGGCCGCCGTTAAAGTGTTTGGGGTGGTAATAAATCATATAAAAAACGCTCCATGCCGTCAAAGCGGCGAACGAATAAATGTAAACGCAGCGTTCCATGGAAGCCCGCGAATCGCCGGTGAAAGCGGCCGCTATGAAAGCCGCGCCAATGCCGGCGAAATAAATATTCGACATTACGGCGTCCGGCCAGTCGGGCCTGTATTTTTTGATAAAGTCTTCGTATCCGGAATGTTTGTAAGGCTTAAGCGAAGGCATAAGCCTGTTGACGCCGGCGAGGAATTCCGCGTAGTTTTCGCCGTACTTCAAAAGCATTTGTTTTTCTTCGTAACGCGCCAGCAGATAGCTATGAATCGCGAGCGGCGGAACCATTATAATGAATCCTTCGGCGGGAAGCGCGCAGGCTATGGCGGCGGCTCCCAGTATATCGCCGAAATAAAGGGGATTTCTAACGAACATGAAAGGTCCGGCCACTATGAGTTTATCCTGATTGGCTTCCCGCGCCATCACGACGTATGAAGATAGATAAGCCGCGCCCCACGCCCTGACGGCGAACGCGGCGAAGCAGACGGCGCCAATGGCCGCGTATAAAAATTTTATGCCTTCGACCTCCGTTAATCCAAGATATTCATAAATACGAATATTTGTAAACATCGGAGTGACGAGGGCCGCCGCAGCAATAAATGTAGTTATCTGCAGCCGCAGGTTGAATTCCAATTCGTGCAGTTTATTTAAATTCACTTAATTCCGCCTTTGATATAAAAATAAAAAGGTAGTATAGCCGGCTTTTTTCATTTAGCACGGATAAAAAATATTGTTTTAAATTTTTAAAGGCCGCCGCCGGATCGTTTAATTAAAAACCGCTTCCGCCGCCGAATATAATGGAGCATACTCCGAAGGATATATTGCCGGCGAAATGAACGATTATCGATGAGAGAACGTTTTCTTCCTTTTCGTAAACGTATCCGAAAAAGGCGAAAGAGACGAAGGCCGCGAAAGTTAAAAATATAGCGGAGTAACCCATCGGCTGGCAAAGGATCGTGAATAATGCCAGGTGTCTGGCCGCCACGAGCAGCGCCGGAACGGTAACGGCGAAATAAATGTTATAATATCGCTTAAGGCTCTCCTGCAGATAGCATCTGAAAAACAGCTCTTCGCAGATGGGCAGCATTACGGCGAGCATGAGTCCGGCTTCGCGTATGAACTTGTTATCGGCCTTTATTCCGGCGCTGCCCTGTATGTGCAATATCATAGAATCGATATATTGAAAAATCGAATATTGTCCGC
The DNA here is from genome assembly GCA_029571125.1 of bacterium. GTDB lineage: Bacteria > Muiribacteriota > UBA9980 > UBA9980 > UBA9980 > UBA9980. The sequence continues at coordinate 8,318 of JAKPTH010000421.1, read as the reverse complement.
CGGAGAGGTTCATGGATTTAAGCGCATATTCGATGGCGCCGAAATATAAAAAGCAGGCCGCGAAAGTCAGCACGCTGAAATTATTGACCCTGAAAATATTTATCTGCGGTGATATGCTGATTCTGGAAAAGACCATGGGTATGGCCGCGTAAGTAATGAACAGCAGGGCGAAAAACGAATAGACGAAATAAACCCACGATCTGGCGTCGAGCGCCTTATAGGCCAGCGAGGGCAGAAAGTATACGAGCGTCGTGATAAATATAGCGATCAGTACGCCGTCTTCGCGGTTAATAAATCTCCTGTTTTCAATCATTATTTCCACCGTTTACCTAATTTTTTTAGCGCTTAACGTTTTTTATTTATAGCACGTTTTTATTTTTAATTTAATATTTCCAGTCTGGGGGTGAAGTTTATCTTATTTATAAGTTCGACGTATTCGCCGGGGAAAAGCGGTCTTTTTTTTCCGGACACTGCGATGAGCAGGGCTTCAATGACGTTAGCGCCGTAGGCCCTGCCGTCTATTCTCGGATAGGTGGTCACCAGATATTTGACGCCGCGCCGTCTGAGGGTTTCGATATTTTCCTCGGTGGCGCTGGTTGTCACGACCGTTTTTCCGTTCAAATCCAGCGGGGCGTGGAGGTTTATATAATTATAATCGCCGGCGATGATGTCGGCCCATCTGAAATAATCGCCGAAGCGTTCGCTGTGTGATTTTTTTGAGCTTTTAACCGGATAGATGAACCAGTAAGGAAGTATTCTGGTGACGATGGGGCCGAAAATTTTAGCGGCTATTTTTCCGGCGGCAAGGCTTTTAATTGGCAGCGGCAGTTTAGCGGCCGTCATCAGGTCGCCGAAGATTATATCGAAGCCGGCGTTTTCAAAACTTTCGGCCATGAGCGCGCGATTTGTCGCGCAAACGAAAAACACTTTTTTATCGGCCGGGTTAATTTTAAGTTCGTCGATAAGTATTCCGACGACTTTATCTTCGACCTGGTTTTTAATTCCGCTGCCGTCGACCACGGGTGTATTTTTAGCCGCCCTGGCGATTTTAAACGCGTCGGGCATCGGATATTTATCGCCTTTGATGGTAAGGTAGAAATCTATCCCGCCGATTCCTATGGCGTCCACGCGGCCGTCGAGCGTTGCGGCGAGTCTGACGGCCTTTTCCACGTCGCCGTCGGAGCCTATTCTTTTGATATTTATTTTTTTACCCAGAAGCTCGATTTCGGCTTCGTGGTTGCGGTCCGACGGGCCGAGCGAAACCGATACTACTTTTAAAACTTTCATCGCGGCCATTTATTCAACTTTCATTATATATGCTTTCCCCGCTTCTTTTTCGCTGGATACTAGTTCCGCGTCGAGCGTGAAAGCGAGCTTTTTATTGTTTATCTGATAAGCTATGAAATATACTTTTGCGATCGATTTTCCGTATGAAGGCACGGCTATTTTAGCCTGGTTATCTTTGAGAGGAACGTCGCCGGCGGTAATTTTTCCGTTAGCGTCTTCTATTATTTCTATAAGGCGGAATTCTTTGTTTTTATCCGCGTCGGTGGGTTTAGCGCCTTTGAATTTGACTACCAGCACGCTCTTTTCGGCCACGCGCTTTTCAGCGGCGGCGGCGTTTCTGCCGGCCGGGCCGATAATATCTATGGTTCTTTCCTGCGAGCAGGCGCCGTCGTCGTATTTTAATATATAGTTGAAAGTATCTACGTCACCCGCGCCGGTGAACGGCCCGAATTCGGCTTTATAAAGTCCGTTCTCGTCGGTAGCGGTCATTCTGGTTTCGGCCCTGTTAGCGCTTAAAAGCCAGGAAGTTTTAGGCGGCAGATATTTTCCCGGCGGCATATTCCAGCCGTTAATGCCCCACGAGACGGTGGCCGGTTTCTGCGAATAAACCGCGAATTTTTCTATACAGGCGGGCGTTTCGGGAAGGTGCGGCGTAAAAGGCGTAAATATGATATTGGCGGCGCCGTGGTTTAAAAGCTGTGCTTTTTCGATTTTAGCCGGCAGCGCGGTAAAGTTGTGCGTGGCGTGGACGCGCATGGTCAGGCTCCGGTCGTAGCCGTAGAGTCCGCCGTTAAGGTCCGGGCGGTTTATGAGGTTTGCGATGAGCCAGTCTCTGTAAATATCTTCGAACGTTTTGCCGGCGTTGAATTCTTTAAGCGCGGCGTCGATGCTTTCGATGCCTTTAAGCGGCGAAGCCACGAGCGATCTGTAAAATTTACGTTTTTCATCGAGCGTAGCGCCCGCGTATTTCTGGAAAATATAGTAATGCAGAAGATATACCGCGCCGTAATCTTCTATTGAATTCTGCCATACGGTGGTATCGTCGCCGGGGTTCGCCATAAAAGACGCGATCTGCGCAGGGTGATCGTAGCCGCATGCGTGGAAGGCGAGTTGAGAGCAGCCTTCGTTGAGCCATTTATCTTCTCTTGGATCGCACGCGAAATGTATCATGTGCTGAAATTCGTGAGCTATCACGCCGGGATAAAACGGATCGTCGGGTTTAGCGGGGAAGCAGTCGAGGTATATCATTTCGCGTTCGTTGGAGTAGTTGACGGTATTGGCCGGGTAGCAGTCGAACGGGAAAAAAAATCCGCCCACGAAGCCTTTGCCTGGTTTCCAGCCGTCTTTTATATCCACCATCAGAAGCGTTATGCGTTCGTCGTTGTCTATTCCGGGCCTGGGTTCGGAGCCGAAGGTTTCGGCGGCGGCTTTATAAATCATGTTATCGAAACGATCGACTATATTTTGAAGCGTATCGCCGGAAAATTCCTTTCCTTCTTCAAGGTATAAGTAGCAATGTTTACCGATTTTTTTGAGTATAGCGGCTCTTTTTTCGGGCTCGTTAGACTCTATATTCATTACGTTGAATTCTTCTCTCATGCCTTCGGTTTTAGGTTCAGTCGCCTTCGGCGAGCGCGGGATATTATCCTGCGGCGTTCCGAACTCTTCGATCAGCTTTTGAGCGGCTTCATGAAAATTACCGGTGGCGTCGATCCAGTGGTCCCGCGTGTAAGGCTCTTTGACGGGATCGTAATCCGGAAGTTTTAATTCGCCGGCCAGCGCTTCAAAATTAGCGGCCGTTAACATAAATAAAGCCGTAACGCAAAATAATTTAAGGCATTTCACGCCGTTCATGATCGATCCTCCATACGCGCCTGCGGAAGGCGGTTGATTACAAATCTATACACCTGATTTTATACCGTTCCGAAATTTATTTTCGAATTATTATATCATATAATTAATAAAAAATAAACTCAATAAAGAGTTTAAAATTTATTCCGATAATAAAAGACGAGTTATATTATTTTTAAGATTGGATAATAAATGAACAACTTAAGCAATCCGTATTTGAATTTCATACTGATATCGACCGTTTTTATATTTTATCTTTTCAACGGCCTGTGTTCTCATCAGCAAACGATAAAGAAAATGGCAAGGCCTTTCGCCCTTGCTTCGTTAAAAAAATCTCCGCCGTATCCAGGCAAAATTTTATCGGGCGCATCGGCCAGGTCTCATGCGTCGGCGAGTTCGGCCATGAGATCGGTTTTAAACGAAAAAGTGTCGCGCTCGGCGCTCGGCTCTAAGGGCGCCATAAAGCTTATAGCGCTAAGGTGCGAATTCGCTCTTGAAAACGGTAACCCTCTTATTACGGGAAACGGCAAAATGGGTCTTTCCAGAGAGGCCATAACGGCTAATCTCAATAAATTCGCCGATTATTATAAAAAAATATCTTACGGCAATCTCGATATTTCCGTAGACGTGTCGGCGCAGGTTTACGAATCTTCTAAAAAGATGTCGTTTTACGGCGCGGGCGGAGACAATCCGGCGCTCATAAAATCCATGGTCGAAGAATTTTTTTCATTATCGGAGCTCAATGCGGCCGCCGGCCGTTCGGATACGTCGAAGTATATCGATTATTCCTCTTATGACGCGATAGTTATAGTCCATGCAGGCGTCGGGGAAGAAAGCGACGTGGCGGGCGCGGGCGCGGGAAATACGCCGGACGACATCTGGTCGATGGCTTTCGACGATCTAAATATAAGGCTGGCCGGCGGCAAAACTTTAAATTTCGCCATGGTGGTTCCGGAATCGGAGGCTCAGGACAATAACGACGCCAACGGCCCGACCGGCGTGATGTGTCATGAATTCGGGCATTTACTGGGGCTGCCGGATTTATACGACGCCGATAATTCTTCCTTCGGCGCGGGCGCATGGGACCTTATGGGCTACGGCGCGTGGCGCAACGGCGGAAACGATCCCTGCATGCCGTCTTCATGGTCTTTGATTCAGCTCGGATATCTCTCGCCGTCCGAAGTCTTATCGAACAGCCCTTCGCTTTCGCTGGCGGCGCTTTCGGACTCGCCCGCCGCTTTAAAAATATATGCGGCCGGAAAAGAAAAGAATAAAAACGAATATTTTCTAGTGGAAAACCGTCAGAAAAAAGGCGTGGATTCTTATATAGAGGGCGGCGGAATTTTGATATGGCATATCGACGACGGCGCCGGTTCGGTTGAAAATAATAATATAAACGCCGACGAAACGCATAAAAGGGTGGATCTTGAATCGGCTGAAGGGCTCGACGCCAGAGGCCGCGACCGGCTGGATTATAACGCCGCGGGAACCCGCACCATGAGCGATAAGGACCCGTTTTACGCGGGACATAAGACTGTTTTTGACGCGTGGTCGAACCCGCCGTCGCTGGCGTATAATTCAATCGACGCTCCGGTGGGGGTAGAGACTCTTTCGCCGCGCGGCGACGTCATGAACGTAAAGGTGATTGTAGATAATAAAGACACTCCTTCCGGCGTGCAGATTTCAAAAGCATACTTTTATCCCAATCCGGTATCGGATAAAAGCGGAAAGCTTTTTTATTTTATAAATTTCAATCCGGACGAAGTTAAAATCAAGATATTCGACCGCAACAGAAGGACTATATTATCGCGCGATATATTCGGCAGGAAGGGCGTCAATGAATATAGCTGGGACCTTTCCGGCGATAATTTTAAAGAAGTGGCCAACGGCACTTATTTTTATAAGATAACGGCGAGAGCGGCGGGCATGGAAGCTGAAAAAACCGGTAAAATAGCGGTTTTAAAATAAGCCGGTCAAAGGCGGAATTTTTGAAGATTGAAAATTTTGGAAAATGCGGTGAATATATGAAAAACAATATATGCCGGGTATTTTTTGCGGTAGCGCTGATAATAACGGCGTCGCCGTTTAGCGCGCCTGAAAAAGCTTTAGCTTCCGCCGACATAAGCTGCATACAATCGAACGCATCGGCCGCGGCGGCGGGCATGGGCGGCGCATATTCGACCGCGACCGAAGACAGCGGCGCCATGCATTATAACCCGGCGTGCTTATACGGGCTCAGGCAGGTAGAGATAGCGGCCTCGTCGTCTAAAGGCGATTTCGGCCAGAAATACGACAGTTTTAATTACGCTTTTCTGAACGGCTATAAAAAACGCGCATACGGCGGCGTGACTTATATCAAAGACGAGATCGGCGGCATCGAAGGCCGTGATAAATCGGGCAACTTCACTAAAATGTTTTCGGACAAAGCGCAGCTTTTCGGCTATTCGATGGGCAGCACCAACAATTATCTTAAAAAATCAGGGATTTCGTACGGGTTTACCGCTAAATACCTGTCGCATGAAATATTGAATTCGGAAGCTTCCGGATTCGGCCTTGACGTAGGTTTATTAAAAGAGGAAAAAGACGGCCGCCGTTTCGGCCTGGCGGTAAAAAATATAGCGGGGAGCGTTAAATGGAAAGGCGGTTTAACCAACCCGTCGGAAAGGCTCGACAGGATACTGAGCGCGGGTTTTTCGCTGAAATGCCTTAAAAACGGAAGGCTGGCGGCCGAGATAACTTCGGCGCCGAGCTCGGCGAAAAAAGTTATAACGTCTTTCGGGTTCGAAAAGAGCGTTTCGGCCAAAGCCAGGGTGCGTCTGGGCTTGAGCGACGGCAATATGTCTTACGGCGCGGGGTTTTTACTAAACCAGAGCAAGGTAGATTACGCCTTCGTCAGGACGGATTACGACGACATACATAGGATAGGCGCGACGTTTTATCTTGACGACGACCGGCGGAAATGAATAAATCAAATTTATATTTACTAAACTATGGCAATTATGATATAATCTTAGTACAATAAAAAAGAGCGTGTAAAATATGGCGTTACCAGCTGAAGTAGTTAAATTATTAGAAGACCTGAAATCGGCCAAGGAAGAGACGAGAAAAAAAGCCGTAATCACTCTCGGCAGATACAATTTGCCGGAAGTGAAAGCTTCGCTTTCAGAGTTAACGAACGACGCTTCCACGGCGGTGCGTTATTTCGCTAAAAAGGCGCTCAAAGATTTCGAGTCCATGACCGCCGCAAACGTAGAGCACAGCGGCGGCTTCGACCTTAACGTCCATTCGCCGGCCCCGGCGAGCCATCCGTCCGCGCCTTCAATGGATTCGGTCATGAAGGAAGAAGCCTTTAAAAAGCCGGTCGCGCCTCCTCCGGCCGATTTATTCGGTTCCGGCGGCGGTTCGCTCACCAAAATATTGAACGACCTTAAAAGTCCGGACGAGAACGTAAAGATAGAAGCTATAAAACAGCTCGGCGAAAAAAAAGAAGTGGTCGCCACCGAGCCTCTTCTGGGGCTTATACACGATCCGGTCAAAAGCGTAAGGCTATACGCGGTGCAGTCGCTCGGATTGATCGGCGAAAACCGCGTTTTAACGCCGCTATTGAATCTTCTCAATTCGGAGCAGGACGCTTTCGTAGTGGCCACACTCGTAAAGGCCATCGCCAGGGTGGGCGGCGCTCAGCTTATACCTATAATCGCGCGCTACCTTAAGGACCCCGACGCCAGAACGCGCGCCAATACGATCGAAGCGCTTGAAATTATAGGCGACCCGAAAATCATTAAATTTTTGATCCCTCTTCTTCAGGACGAAAACAACCGTGTCAAGGCCAATTCAATAAAGGTGCTCTCCAAGTTCGGAAAGACGAATATGTTCGAAAAGCTCGACGAGATGCTTCAGTCCGACGACATTTCCATCCGCGGCTCCGCCATATACGCTCTTAGCGCCATAGGCGGCGAGCAGGTAATAGAGCTGCTGGAGAAGGCCAAAAACGACGAAGATCCGAGCAACTTAAAAAAACTGGCGGAAGGCCTCGCGAAGATAAATACCGAGCGCTCGCTGGAGTTGCTAAGGGAGCTCAGCGTTCATCCGGACGCCGAAGTTTCCGCGTTCGCTATGTCGCTTCTGGGCGGAGAAGAGGAAGGGCCGGAAGCCGAAGCTCCGTTCGTGCCAGAGCCGGAAACCGTCCCCGTTGAAAAACCTCAAATCCAGCAGGCGCCCAAGCCGATACAGCCGGAACCTAAAATTCCGCAGGCCGAAGTTATTCAGCAGCAGGAGCGCAAAACGGAAAAGCATGCCGAGCCCGAGGTTCATAAGGCGCCGGCGGTACAGGCCGTGCAGGCGGCGCATGGCGCAAAAGCGCAAGCGCAGCTTCGGACTCTGAGCGCGCCGCCGGCTCAGCCGCACAATTTCACGCAGCAGGATTTCGAAAATCTGTGGAACGACACTTTATTTTTGCTCAATAACTTCCAGAAAAGCCATCCTGACTTTTCAAAAGATAAGATGGCGGCTTTTCTGAGATCTTTAGAAACCGTCCTCGAGTGACGATTTGATAAATTTTATGTCGTCGATTAATTTCCTGGAGGTTATCGCGAACGAACGATGATTTTCAAAGGAATAAGGGTCGGTTTCTATCGTTATTCCTCCGTCGTATTTCATTTTAGTCAATTTAGACAAAAATTTAGCCAGGTCCATAATGCCGTCGTCCACCGTACGGTGTTCGCGGCTTATTTTGTAATTAGAAAGATGGACGTGAGCTATGGACGTTTCGATTTTATCCAGATATTCGTGCGGCGCGCAGTTCCACGTGCCAAGGTGCGTGGTATCGATTGTGACGTATTGGAATTTATTAAGAAAATCTATTGAATTAAGCGATCGGGCGGAATCGTCGAGCTCGATCGGGGCGAATTTATCGTATTTAGGATGATGCGCGGCGATATCGTAGGTTATCTTTTTTCTGATTTTATAAGGCAGTTTTTTAAAATTATAAAACGTCCGGCCCAGTTTTCCGAATAAAACAAAGCGGCGCGGCATATTTTCGATTCCGATTTTAATGTCCGGATTATCTTTTTGATAGCGGCCCAGTTCGTTTAAAAGCCATTGCTTGTATTCTCCGTCTTCGGAAAGCGCGGTGTGGGCCACCACTACTTTCGCGCCGAGCTGATAGGCCATTTCGACCG
>JAKPTH010000393.1 GCA_029571125.1 bacterium | reverse complement strand
GTGCCGCGGCCCACCTCGTCGAGTATTATAAGGCTTCTTGGCGTGGCGTTGTTCAATATATTCGCCGTTTCAATCATCTCGACCATAAAGGTGGACTGGCCCGCGGCGAGGTTATCCGATGCGCCTATGCGCGTAAAGATGCGGTCGCAAAGGCCGATTTTCGCCTTTCTGGCGGGAACGTAAGAGCCGGTCTGCGCCATAAGCGTAATCAGCGCCACCTGCCTTATGTAGGTTGATTTTCCGGCCATATTTGGGCCCGTTAAAATCTGCACGTGCGAATGCCCGCCGCCTATCATGGTGTCGTTATTTATAAAACCCATATAATTCATACGATTTTCGACCACCGGATGGCGGCCTTCAAAAATTTCGATCTCGTCGCCGCAGGTGATTTCGGGCTTTACGTAATCGTATTTCGCCGCCGCTTCGGCGAAAGACGCCAGAACGTCGATCACGGCTATGGCGCGGGCCGCATGGTATATGCGCTCGGAATGGGCTGCGATCTCTTCGACGAGCTTGATGAACAATTCATACTCGAGCTTTTTCTGACGTTCGTCGGCGTTCAATATCTGGCTTTCCATCTCTTTGAGCTCGGGCGTATAAAAACGCTCGGCGTTAGCGAGCGTCTGTTTTCTAATATAGTTTTCAGGTATAGCCCCGAGATTCGCCTTAGTTATTTCGATGTAATAGCCGAAAACCCTGTTATATTTGATTTTAAGCGATTTTATCCCGCTGCGCTTCTGCTCGTTCTGTTCGAGGTTTAAAAGCCATTCTTTGCTGTTGTGGGCGATTTTGTTGACGCCGTCGAGTTCCTCGTCATAGCCTTCTTTTATTATGCCGCCGTCGCGGACGGAAAGCGGCGGATCGTCTTTTACCGCGCGGCCGATAAGCTCCGAAAGCCCTGAAAAATCTCCTGCGCCGCCGAAAAATTCGCGAAGTCGTGAATCCGCCCTGCAGGACTCGATAAGCGATGAAAGTTTTTTGATTTCGTCGAATGACTTTTTTAAAGCTATAATGTCCCTTGGATTGCAGTTTTTAAGTGCGATCCTCGACATTATACGCTCCATGTCGTATATGCCGCCGAGCCGTTCGGCGCACTGGCGCCTCAAATTAAGGTCCGCGAAAAATTCGCCCGCAAGCTCCTGGCGCCACTCGATGGCGGCTATATCGCACAGAGGGGATTCCAGCCACGCTTTTAAAAGACGCGCGCCCATGGTAGTTTTAGTAAAATTCAAAACGCCGTAAAGCGAAGGGATTATATCCAGCGAACTCCGGCTCTGAACGTCGAGGTGCATGAAATTGCTCTCCATGCGCATATTTATCCTTTTGATATGGGCTACGGAGCTTTTCTGCGTCTCGTAAAGGTATTTTACGATGGCGCATGCCGCCACCACGGAAACTTTCGAGTTATCGTCGTTCAGGCCGAACCCTTCGAGAGTGGCCGTACCGAAATGCGAATTGAGAAACGCGGCCGCTTCTGCGCAATTCAAAGGATAATCGTCTTCGAAGCCGTTCACGGTAAGAGGACGTGCGCTGCAGCGTTTCAAATCGAGTACGAATCCAGGCGTCGCGAGCAGCTCTTTTGAAACCAGAACTTCGGGAGGCGATACGCGCCCGAATTCGTCGAGCAGCTGCCGCAGGGCTGAATCGCCGCCGAACTCGGACACGAAAAAATCGGTAGTGGAAATATCGACGTATCCGAGCCCGAATATTCCTTTTTCGTAATATATCGCCGCCAGGTAATTATTGCTGGTTTCGTCGAGATAATTTGACTCGGTAAGAGTGCCGGGCGTTATCACGCGCGTAACGTCCCGGCGGACGATGCCTTTAGCTTCTTTGGGATCTTCCACCTGATCGCAGATGGCTATTTTATATCCGCGCCTGACGAGCCGTGAAATGTAGTTTTCGATAGAATGATACGGCACTCCCGCGAGCGGTATGGCGTCGCCGTCGTCGCGGCCGCGCGCCGTCAGAACTATATTTAGTTCCGCTGAAGCGGTTTTAGCGTCCTCGTAGAAAGTCTCGTAAAAATCGCCGACCCTGAAAAACAAAAGCATGTCGGGATAACGGCTTTTTATCTGATCGTACTGCTCCATCATAGGCGTTTTTGCCATAATGGAAAACCTCGCTTGCTCTAAAAAGTTTATGGCGCGTCAAAGTAACGCCGCCCGGTCTATTTTGAATACTGCTTTTCGATTTCTATCAATATGGGCTGCTGGATTATTTCTCCGGATTTTTCGTCTTCGACGAGCTCTCCCGTATCTATTTCGAATACTATGGGACTGCTCCTTACCACGTTAGCGTAGCATTTTATCTGCTTATTGACGCGCACGTACGCCGCCAGCAAGTCGCCCAGCTTTGAAATTTTAAACTGAGTTTTGCCGCGGCCTATAACCTTGAAGCTCAATTTCGTATCGGTTTCAAAGTAATCGAAGATGAGAGCGCGCGGCGATACCATTATCTTGCGTTCGCGGTCTACGAAAAGCTCTACGGCCGAAGGCGAGTATATCAAATCTATCCTGTTTTTGCCTACCTTCAGATTATTTATCTTGACCTCGTCGAGAGAGTAAAGATTGCCGAAACGGAGCTTTCCGTCCATCTGCACCTCGATGAATTCGTTCATGAATATGAGCCCCATGAGCGAACCCCATGTGTAAAAAGGAGCCGTACGGCAATACACTCCGGCCTGCGCCTCGCCGTAACCGGTGTAGGCGCTGTAGTTTTCGTGGACGTGACCGGATTTCTGCCACTCGAACTGGAACTGTCGCAGCGAGCCGAGAGCGAGTTCGTAAGCTTTTTTAAACATGCCCTGCATTTTGAACCCTTGATATACCAGATAGTTCAGAGGCGGCCATATCCTGCCGCGCCAGTATTCTCCGTCGGGCAGCGCCCTTTTGTCCGAAGCGGCGAGCGACATGATTTTAAATATCGCCCCGAAAAACGCCGGGTCTTTAAAGCGAGAAAACAGCGATTCTTTGATGTCTTTTCCGAGCTTTATAAAAAGCATGGGATAAAAGGAAGTGGGGCTGTATGTTTTTGAAAAAGTTCCGTCCGCGAGCACATTGGCGAATATAGAACTCGCTCCGTCATAAAAATTGTTGAGGATCGAATCCTGAAAATTGGCCGCCTCGGCCGCAAAAAACGAATAATCTTCCATCATTTTCAGCTCGTTGGCGATAAGAGCCATGACCGCGGCGCCGTAACCGCAAAGGGCGGTAAGATCGAGGCACCCGCCGTCCAGCGTAAGTTTTTCTTCGTTAAAAGCGAAATCGTCCCACATGGGGCTGTCATCCAGTCCGGATTCATAAGCGGCTCCGGTTTTTGAAGCTATCGCATGCGCAGCGGAGGATTTGGCGCCGTCCGCGCCCTCGCGGGTATCTGCGCCCCAGGCCATAACATAAGGTTTCGAGCCGGTCCGGTTATTTTTCAGAAAATTATAATATTTTTTCAGCTTGTAATAGCAGCCCGATAAGAACTCACGGTCTTTAGAATAAAGATAAACGTTCCAGACGGCCGCGAATATAACCGGAGGATTGGTGCGGTCGGAAACGTAATCGTCGAGAACGAACTGCGGAAGCCGCCCGGAGTCGTCCATATAAGAAAGCAGCTTTAATATGAGATCGGCCGAAAACTCCGAATTGAACGGCGCGGATATTATAGCGGCGAACGCAGTGTCCCAGTTGAATATCAGCGGGCCGCCGCGCTGCTGAGGATCTATGCCGAGAGTGTTTTCCATCATTTCAACCCAGGACTTCGTTACGGGAAGAAAAGCGCTCTTGTTACGAGGGTTATAAGACACATTCCAGAAAAGGGGCGCGCATATGGCGCTTCCGATATCGTTAAAGTAGCTCGTGGTAAAAGTCGTGTTGTTCTGGTAAAACTTCTTTTTCGCCTGCGCGAAAATCCGGTCGAAGTCCTCTGTTTTAGATATCTGGCTCATTTCAAGCTCTGAAGAGACTCCAAAATAAGTTGTGACGTGAGGAATAACGCAAAAAATATCGCCTTCGGTAATGTCTTCGTAAAGATAAAGACGGCCTTCCTTGAAAATATTTTCCACTTTAAGTTCGGAAGACAAAACGGCGTAATTTTCGAGCTGGCATTCGGACCTGTAGGCATGTATGGCGCCGCCGGGATGGTCGTAGGCTTCGAAGCCGAAAAGCGATTTCGAGATCGTGCGCGATATCTTTATGGCGTTTTCGCCGCTGCCCTTAAACAAAAGCAGAAAGTAACCGTCGTTGACGTCGACGTTCAAAGGCTCCATTTTAACGAATATATTGAACGGATCGGTTTTAACGAAAGTGACGTCCAGAGAAGCTTCTTTATGAATAT
>JAKPTH010000379.1 GCA_029571125.1 bacterium | reverse complement strand
AGCGCGAGACGCACTTTTTTCTCCACGAACGGCACTTCGACTTCCAACAAGATACTTCTGCAGACGCTCGTTAAACCCGGCGAATGCGTCATCCTCGACCGCAACTGCCACAAATCCGTCCATTACGGAATCATAATAAGCGGCGCGGAGCCTATATATCTGATGCCGTCCGTAAATAACAATTTCGGAATATTCGGCCCCGTGCCGAAAAAGCGGATAGTCGAAACCATGGACAAAGCCATATCGATGGGAAAAAAAGTTAAAGTTCTGCTTCTCACCAACTGCACATACGACGGCCTTATCTACGACATAGCCGATATCGTTAAAGAAGCTCACAAACGCCGCATCAAAGTCATCGTCGACGAAGCATGGTTCGGTTACGCCCGCTTTCATCACGAATTTTATCCTTGCGCCATGGCGGCCGGCGCCGACTACGCCACGCAGTCCACGCATAAAACCATGAGCGCGTTCAGCCAGGCCTCTATGATCCACGTAAACGACCCGGATTTCGAGCAGATCGAGGATTTTTTCATGGAAAATCTCAATATGCACACGTCCACATCGCCCCAGTACCCGATGATTGCGTCGCTCGACGTAGCGAGAAAGCAGATGGCTCTCGAAGGCTATTCTTTGCTTTCACGCGCTCTTGAAATGTCGGACACTCTTACCAAAGCTATTAATTCGCTTAAAAAATTCAGGGTTTTAGAATTAAAAGATCTCATATCCGACGAAATAAAAAACGACCGGGTGCGCCTCGACAAAACAAAACTCACCATCGACGTTTCGCAAACCGGCATGACGGCCAAGGAAATCGAGCATATATTATCCAACAAATATAACATACAGATCGAAAAAACTACATTCAACACTCTTTCGGTTTTAATAACCATCGGCGCGACCCAGTCAAAAATAAACCGGCTTTATTTCGCTCTTGAAAACATAGAAAAAAGCAGCGGAAACGCCAACGGACAGTCCAAGGGAAAAATATTGAACCACTTCAAGCTCACGCTTTCGCCCATGAAGTTCAGGCCGCGTTACGCGTTTTTTTACTGCAGCGGCGAAAAGCTCATGCTGCGGGAAGCGAAAAACCGCATATCCACCGCCATGATCGTCCCGTACCCTCCGGGAATACCGCTTTTAGTGCCCGGCCAGCTCATAACCGAGGAAATAATTGAGATCCTCGAATTCTACAGAGACTACGGCGTGGAAATCCACGGGCTCAATAACGGCGAAATAAGCGTCATGAAAAAAAGCGAAGAAGAGGAGCTGACCCGCCGCGGAATAGACATAAAGGATGTACAGTTTTAAATGACAGATTATTCATTTTATTCGCTCGTACCGGCCCTTACCACGATCGCGATATCGGTGGCAACTCACAACGTCACTTTAGCGCTGGCGCTCGGAATATTATCCGGCGTGCTGGTTATTGCGGGCGCGGGCGCCGCGCTGATCTATGAAAAAACCGTACATTACGCCATAGCCACTTTCGCCGATCTCGAACGTATCGAAATATCGCTTTTTGTGATGCTGATCGGCGGCCTGCTGGAAATAATGTCGGCTTCGGGCGCCTATTACATGCTCGCGGACGCGCTTTCACGGCGCCTTCACGACGCAAAAAAATCCAGGGTGGCCACCTGGCTTATAGGAGTTTTCATCTTCTTCGACGATTACGCCAACGTTCTTATAGCGGGCTCTTCCATGAGAAAAATAAACCTCATGAATAAGGCCTCGATAGCCCAGGTGGGCTATATAGTCGATATAGTTTCCGAAATCGCCTCCGTAGCGATAATTTCCACATGGGCCGCCTATGAAGGCTCCATAATGTACGAATCGTCGCTTAAGTTCAACGTAAACCTCAGTTCCATGGAGCTTCTGATAGCTTCGCTGCCCTACCATTTTTACACTTACCTCGGTATAATATTCGCCTTTTTAACCGCCTGGAGCGGAAAATGGCTCGGCTCCGGATTCGAAAAAGACGGCGCCGCGGCGGACGAAACCGACGGTAACCTAAAAGACGAAATAGACGGCCGCGTGCGCGCCCACCATTTTCTGACGCCCGTGCTTTCGCTCATAGCGCTCGCATTCGGCGGGCTTTTCGCGAGCGGTTACTGGCGCTTCAGGCAGAAAAGCTCCGAAGCGGTTTCGCTCATCAACATTTTATCCAACGCGCCCACGATAGAAGTTTTATTGTTTTCGGCCGTGGTGGCGACTCTGATTTGCGTTTACCTCATGAAAAAAGACGGCGTGCTCGCCGGCAGGTCTTACTTTAAAATCTTTTTAATAGGAAAGCTCGGAATGTCTCACGCCGCGCTTATTATAATGCTTTCGAACGGCCTGGCTAAAATATCGGCGGACCTCGGCACCGGCTCCTATATCACCGGAATCGCCGGCGGCTTCATAACGGCATGGGCGCTTCCTGCGATTATATTTTTCGCATCATGCCTTATAACCATCGCCACCGGCTTCAGCTGGAGCTCGATGGCCATAATGATGCCGGTAGCCTATCAGATGGCGGTAACGCACGCCGGCGCGTCTTTGATCCCGATTCTCTCCGGCGCGGTAGTTTCCGGCGCCATATCCGGGGCTCACCTGGTGCCTTATTCAGATAAAAGCGTCATGACGGCGGCCGCCTGCAAGATAACGCCGGTTTATCACGTTAAAACGCAGTTTCTTAACGTGGTATGCGCCATAGCGGCAAGCATCGCCGGCTACCTTCTGGCGGGCGCGACATCTTCTTATCTGCTGGGCTTCCTTGTGGCCGCGGCCTTAATTTCGGCGGCTCATTTCATCTTCGCCAGATGACCAAATATATTCAATATTCGTTATAAACATCATCCGCAAAATATTTTAAAAATAAAAAAAGGAGAAAAGTTTCGGGCTTTTCTCCTTTTTATTTTTATATATTAAGTTATTATGATATTCTATCCGACCTGAGTGGTAAGGAATATCGGCAGGCTCATCTGTTCGATCTGGCTCTGAAGCGATTCGATATCGTCGATATGGCGGTCTTCGTCGTTCAAAATGGATTCGAGGATTTCGCGGGTGGCGAAATCGCCGACTTCGCCGGCGAGGACGATAGCGTCGTTATAAGCCTTTATGGCGCCTTCTTCGGCCTTATGGTCGTTGGCGAACTGCTTGGTAACGTCGGAGCCGATATATATTTTTTTGAGCTCGCTGACTACGGGCGTTCCTTCGAGAAAGATAATGCGGCCGATAAGTTTTTCGGCATGCTTCATTTCGTCGATAGCGCGTTTTTCGAAATGTTTGTGGAGTTTTTCGTAACCCCAGTCGTCGCACATTTCTGAATGCACCATATACTGGTTGATAGCGGTCAATTCATCCGCCAGAAGATGATTTAAAGTCTCGAGTAATTTTTTATTGCCTTTCATTTAATACCTCCGCATATTTTATTTAACTTTTATCGTTGAATTTACTAGCGTAAAATTATGATATCACATTAAGCTTATAAAATCAAATAATAATTGCGCAGAAAATATTTCATTTATTTACTTTACCGCTCGGCCCATTATTTCCGCGATCATTTTTTTTACTTTATCCGCGGCAATCGAATTGATATCGAGCTCCGATCCGAAAAGATATTTACGCTCCAAATATTCATAATTATTAATATTCTTTTCAAGCTCCTGCGGAAAAACGCAGTGTAAGTTTTTAAAAACTTCTGGCGGATAAGGCACAAACCGGCCGAAATGGTTCCCTTTGAAAACGCAGACGATTCCGGGCATATCGACTGCCGCGCCTATGTGCACCGCGCACGTGTCGTTCGAAACCAGAACGGAGGCTTTCGCAAGCAGCGCGGCAAGCTCGAAGAGTTTCGTCTTTCCGGCGATATTAATCGCTTTGCCGCTTTTAGATTTTTCGATTATTTTAGACGCGAATTCTTCGTCCGATTTGGCTCCAGCTATCAGAACCGTTAAAGAATATTTTTCGGCAAGAAAATCGCAGACTTCCGCGAAATACTCGTGGCTCCATCGCTTATCGCTCAGCATGGCCCCGGGGAACACAACCGCATAAGGTTTATCCGCGTCCGGCACGAACCGCGAAACGCATCCGTCCCCGGCTAAGTTTATAAAAGGTCTGGCGATATCGATTTTTTTATTTAAAAGCGTTTCAAAAAATATTTTATATCTGTGAAACTCGAATTTCATCACGCGGCCGTCGGATTCGGTATTCACAAGCCCGGTGTAATATCCGTCGAATTCGGCTTTCAGACCGGCCGCGACATTAACGGAGTCACCCGCGTTGCCTATTCTCACAGGCGCCTTGGAGGCCTTTACGATTTTATCGGCGATATACTCCCTGGAATATGTCGGATGTATTACAATTTCAAATCCTTTACGAAGTATATCCCTTAAAACCCGGAACCTGTAAAAATAATTCGAATAAAACCTTTTGTTGTCGACCCATATAAACTCATCGATAGTATCCCTTTCGGTTTCGCAGGCAAGGCTTTTAACCGCAAGCGAAGCGCAGAGCGTAAACTTATATCCTTTATAACGCTCATCTTTTCTCAATATTTCGATGAAGTTTCTAAAAAGAACATAATCGCCGATTCCGTCAAGCTTTACTATCATAAGGCTCTTCGGCACGACTGTTGCGGCTCCGGCCATAGCCAGCCATTCCACAGTATTTCTAACGGTTTCTGCGGCGAAAGATTTTATCTTTTTAAGCATTTTAAATATTTTTAACGATGCATTTCAAATCAAAAGTGTATATTCTCGGGCTTTGCTCGTGATAAGAGCTCGCCGTAATTTTGTTCCAGAAGTTATTGTTTAATTCATATAGCTTGATAAGCGCTTTCTTAAAAATTTTAAAAGCCGGCCTGGTATTGGCGAGACCCAGGCGATCGAGGAA
>JAKPTH010000378.1 GCA_029571125.1 bacterium | reverse complement strand
GATACGGCACTCGTTTTTATACATGGCTGGCTTGGAAGCGGCTGCTGGTGGGAATCACAGGTAAAATATTTCTCCGGAAAATATTGCGCGGCAACCATCGATCTCGCCGGTCACGGCAAATCGGGCAAAAACAGGCTTGACTGGTCGGCAAAGCGATATGCAGACGATATCGTTGCCGCCGTTAATCAGATAGAATCTAAAAATATTGTGCTGGTTGGACATTCAATGTCGGGAGCTTATGCGCTTGAAGCCGCCCTGGCGGCGCCGGCTGTGAAAGCCGTCGTGCTGGTCGATACATTAAAGGACATGGATCAATTAATGACGATCCAGCAGGCGGAAGAAATGATATTTCCGTATTATAGAAAAGATTTCAAATTTGCTGTCGAAAATGTATTGCCTAAATTCCTGTTTTGCGATGCCACGCCGGAAGACATTCGCGAACGGCTCCAGAACGAGTTCCTGCAAAACGCCCCGGAATTCGCCGTCAACGCATTGAAACCTCTATATGAAATGAATGTCGGCGAATACGCCAGGCAAATTGAAGTTCCCGTCAGAGCGATTAATTCGGCCTATACGCCGACGAATTTAGAAGCCAATCAAAAATACTTCCGCAACTATAAATATCTCACGATTTGCGATACCGGGCATTATCCCATGCTTGAAAAACCCGTCGAATTCAACAAACTCCTTGCCGGCTTAATTGAAGATCTCGGTTTATAAGCCGCTATTTAACATTTAATGCCGCTGGCAGGTAAATGAATGCCCGCGGCAAAGAAATAATTTATTCGGGGCAATAAATAAGGAAGTGCTGCGTGCGGCCTGCAATAATTCACGATAAAGAAATTATAGAAGGGTACCTTCGCGAAAACGAGGCGCTTAACGTTTACTGCATAGGCGATCTCGACGATCTTTTCCGGCCGTTCACTATATGGTACGGGCTCCGCGGCGAAAACGGAAAATTATGCTCGCTGGCGATGCTCTATACCGGCGGCGAAATACCCGCGCTTATGGCTTACCGCGCCTATGAAGGCGAAGCGCTCGCAGAACTTGTTTGCGGCATATCAAAGCTCCTGCCCGCGCGGTTCTATTCGCATCTGTGCGAAACTTCAAAGGCCGCGCTGGCAAAGCGCTTTAAACTGGAATCGCACGGAAGGCATCTGAAGATGCATCTTAAGGATCCATCGAAGATCGTCGGCAAAACGGATTCCGGCGTGAGAAGGCTTTGCATGGCCGATCTCGAAAAGCTTCTGGAGCTATACAGAAAAGCCTACCCGGGCAACTGGTTTGACCCGGCGACATTGGCCACGGGCGAATATTTTGGAGCGTTCGCTGGCGGCGATATAATCTGCGCCGCAGGCGTTCATGTATTCTCGGAAAAATACGGCGCGGCGGCTCTCGGCAACATCACGACCCGCCCCGATTATCGAGGAAAAGGCCTGGCCGGCATGGTTACCGCCGCGCTCTGCGGATCGCTTCTTAAAAAGACTCATTTAATCGGCCTGAATGTAGATAACGGAAACGCGGCCGCCATAAGGTGCTATCAGAAGCTGGGATTCGCCGTGGTTGGCGAGTACGACGAATTCATGGCCGAAATACACCCCTCCATTAGTTAATTGCCGCTAATAGAAACGTCAAAACCGGAAAATAATAACAGAAAATAATAATTGACAATATTCAGCGCAAAAGATATAATGAATCTGTTTATAACTTTTGAAAAAAGGCGATTTTTATGAGCGTCAATAAAAGATACGAAAACAAAATAATGCTGTTCAAAATTTTTTTCGCTATCTTCCTTTTCGCTCTTCTCTTTTCTGTTTTTCACTGCCACAAAAATTCGACTGTTTATGAAAATTCATGCCTGCTATGTTCGTTTTCGACGATGATAACCGCGGCGGCGGTTTCATGGTTCGTACTTTTATTATTTACGATTCTTTTCCTATTATTCATTTTCAAAATCGCACGCAACCGGTTCGAGGCTTTTATTCATTTCTGCGAGCCCCGCGCTCCGCCGTTGAATTAAAGTCCATCAGACGCTTCATACAAATACTTTACCATGTAATAAATTAATTTAATCGAATTTTATTTTTAACGATCAACTACACATATATAAGATTAAGAAGGAGGATTTTATGGACGACTTAAAAAAAATGAGCAAATGCCCCGTGACTGGCGCTATTAAAAACAACGCCGACGGACGCGGCAGATCAAACCGCGACTGGTGGCCCAATCAGTTGAACCTGAGCATACTTCACCAGCATACGCCGGTTTCCAATCCTATGGGCGCGGATTTCAATTACGCCGGGGAATTCAAAAAACTCGATCTGAAAGCGCTTAAAAACGACCTTTATAAATTGATGACCGACTCGCAGGAGTGGTGGCCGGCCGACTGGGGCCACTACGGCGGCCTTATGATCAGAATGGCATGGCACAGCGCCGGCACGTACCGAATAGCGGACGGCCGCGGCGGAGGCGGCACGGGCAATCAGCGTTTCGCGCCGCTGAACAGCTGGCCCGATAACGTAAATCTGGACAAAGCGCGGCGCCTGCTCTGGCCTATAAAAAGAAAATATGGGAAAAAAATCTCCTGGGCCGATCTCATGATACTTGCCGGCAACTGCGCTCTCGAATCAATGGGATTTAAAACCTTCGGCTTCGGCGGCGGCCGGGTTGATATATGGGA
Source organism: bacterium (assembly GCA_029571125.1). Taxonomy (GTDB): domain Bacteria; phylum Muiribacteriota; class UBA9980; order UBA9980; family UBA9980; genus UBA9980. The sequence continues at coordinate 11,714 of JAKPTH010000378.1, read as the reverse complement.
ACCGGAAGAAGACGTATATTGGGGAACCGAGGAAACCTGGCTGGGCGACAAGCGCTACAGCGGCGACCGCGAACTGGAAAATCCTCTGGCGGCGGTTCAGATGGGATTGATTTACGTTAATCCCGAAGGCCCCAACAGCCAGCCCATACCCATTGAATCCGCTCGCGACGTGCGCGAAACATTCGCGCGCATGGGCATGAACGACGAGGAAACCGTCGCCCTTATCGCCGGCGGGCATACCTTCGGCAAGGCCCACGGCGCAGGCGACCCAAAAATGGTAGGGCCGGAACCGGAAGCCGCCCCTATAGAAGAACAGGGCCTGGGCTGGAAGAGCGGCTATAAGAGCGGCAGGGGCGGCGATACTATTTCGAGCGGCATCGAGGGCGCATGGAAGCCCAACCCGACGAAATGGGATGTGGGGTATCTCAGAGTTTTATTCAAATACGAGTGGGAACTCCTTAAAAGCCCTGCAGGCGCATATATATGGCTGTCGAAAGACACGGCCGAAGAAGACATGATCGTCGATGCGCACGACCCGTCCAAAAAACATCGCCCAATGATGACCACCGCCGATCTTTCGCTTAAATTCGACCCCGCCTACGAAAAAATAGCAAAGCGTTATCTGGCGGACCCGGAAGAGTTCGCCGACGCGTTCGCCCGCGCCTGGTTCAAACTGACCCATCGCGATATGGGGCCGCGCTCCCGCTACCTGGGCCCGGAAGTGCCGTCCGAAGAGTTGATCTGGCAGGATCCGATACCGCCGCTCGAGCATAAATTGATCGATGAAAAAGACATATCCGTACTAAAAAACGAAATAATCGCATCGAATCTGTCGATATCCGAATTGGTTTCGACCGCCTGGGCGGCGGCGTCCACCTTCCGCGGTTCGGACAAGCGCGGCGGCGCCAACGGTGCGCGAATCCGCCTTGCGCCTCAAAAAGACTGGGAAGTCAACCAGCCGGACCGGCTGAAAAAAGTTATGGACACGCTCGAAGGTATCAAAATAAAGTTCGATAAGGGGCAGCCGGACGGAAAGAAAGTATCGCTGGCGGACCTTATCGTTCTCGGCGGCTGCGCCGCGATTGAAAAGGCCGCTAAAAATGCCGGTAAAGATATTAAAGTTCCTTTCACGCCCGGACGCACGGACGCGACGCAGGAACAAACAGACGTTAAATCTTTCGCCGTACTCCAACCGGCCGCCGACGGATTCCGCAACTATCTTAAAGCCAGATACGCAGTGAAAGCCGAAGAATTGTTAATCGACCGCGCGCAGCTGCTTACGCTGAGCGCGCCTGAAATGACCGTTCTTATCGGCGGCATGCGCGTTTTAAACGCCAACTTCGGCGGATCGCGGCACGGCGTTTTTACCGGCCGTCCGGAAACGCTCACCAACGACTTCTTCGTAAATCTGCTCGACATGAGCACCGTGTGGAAGCCGGCCGCGAATGATGAAAACATATTCGAAGGCCGCGACAGCAAGACTGGCGAACTAAAGTGGACCGGAACCCGAGTCGATCTGATTTTCGGATCCAACTCGCAGCTTCGCGCACTCGCCGAAGTTTACGCATCTGAAGATTGCGGAGAAAAATTCATAAAAGACTTCATTAAGGCATGGAATAAAGTAATGAACGCCGACCGCTTCGAGCTTGCGCAAAAATAAAAAACGCATCGGCCTATTTAAGTTCAACTATCATTTACAGGCACAAACGCATAATCTCGATTCTTCCGCATCGCGCGCCCCGCAACGGCCGCGGTGCGGATATTTTTTTCTGATTGGATTGACAATATTATAAAAATATAATAAGATTATTACGTGACGCAAATATTTTAAACGTCATGATATGCAAAAATATAAGGGCATTTCGCAATTTTGAATGAATTTTTTATGGATGAAAAAGCTGATATAAAATTTACGGAAAACCATTATTTTTTCATAGCGATAGTTTTTATAATTCTATCCGCTTGCGCAATCGGCCTTTCAATAATGACCTTTGAAACGGCCGCTCCGGCTATTTCAAAAGTAAGAATAGCCCATAAGCATAATAAGATAATTTTAAGCTATAAAAAATCCGGCCATGAAAATAATAAAGTAACCATAGAATGGTTTTTTAACGGCAAGCCTGAAAAGGAATACGAAGATTTGAGGCTGATTCCGGTTCCATTCGTCACCGGAGCTACGGTAGAAATAGAATGCAGAGTCAGCGCTTATGACTCGGCCGGAAAACCTTTGCGAGTTAAAAGCAATAAAATATTTTACTTTCAAACGGCCGAAAAAAATATTCCGGCCGTTCCGGTTTCGGATTTTTCATCCCATGCAGCCGCCGAAACGCCTCATGAGTCTTCTGCCGTGATTTTAAACGCCGATGCACACGGCACCGCTTCTGCAGATATATCGAAACCTCCCACCGACGGCTCACCGGCCGGGCATCAAAATATTTCCGAACTCGAAGACGCTACGGCTTCAGTTCATATTCCGCAAGAAAGCGGTTCAGACTCCGCAGCCGAACAAATTGATCAAACCGTCGCTCATGACAAAACATTAAGCCCGCCCATAACCGGAGAGACGGCTTTTCAAGACGCTACGGATGCAGTCGAATTTAAACCGCCTGCGCCTATATTTTCTCAAAACTCTCAGCAGCCGATGTTTAAAGATAACTCGACTAAAAAAGAGCCCTCTCTTGGAGTTGCTTCAACGTCCCAAAAGGCCGCAGACAATTATCCGGTTCGCGGCGAAGTCCATAAGCCCCATTCCGTAAGGGCATCTGAATATTACCATAAGCCTCATCATCCGGCTACGATAGAAAACTACATAAACAACATAAGCGGCAAACACGAAACGCTTCTTCATTTCGCCGCGCGCTGCGACGATGCCCGCCTGGCATTCGATGCATTCGTAAAGGGCGCCGATATCGACGCCAGAGATATTAACGATTCAACGCCACTGCATACGGCTATCCTGAATAACTCTCTTGAAACTTCAATATTTCTGATAGCTAACGGCGCCAACATAAAAGCCAGGGATAAAAAGGGCCGCACGCCGCTGCATATCGCCGCAATAAAAAAATCAAAAAAATCAGCGTTACTGCTTTTAAATAAAGAAAGCCTTTCCAATTATAAAGAAATCAATTCAGCTCCCGGCTTAATAAACAGGCTTGTAAATATTACCGACAACCGCGGGCAGACGGCGCTTCATACAGCGGCTTCACACGACGCCGACGAAATCGCACCCATTCTTATAGAAAACGGCGCCGATGTCAACGCCAGAGATGTCACGAAATCCACCCCGCTGCATTACGCGGTACTTAACAAATCGCGCTCGGTGATAGCAATTCTTATTTATAAAGGCGCCGATATAAACGCTAAAGATGAATTCGGCCAAACGCCGGATTACTTCGCGGACGAAGATATCAAGCGCATTATGTTTCCGCAGGCGACTGATGAAAATCAATTGAAACCGGCGCCGAAAGTTAAATGAAATTATTAATGTTACAAAACACGAAAAATCGATTAATTAAATTCAAATAAAAAGGTTACAAACATATTAATTTCAGAGTGCGGAACTATGGGCCGCAATCCGGAGAGGAAAACGAATGCTCGAAGAAAAAACGATATATCTTAAAAAATCTGAACCTGAAGGCGCTCTGGCCGAAATTACCGCGGCCGGTTTAAAAGTTAATAATATGATAACCTTTAAACAGGGCAGAAATTGGTTCACTTTCAGGACGGCCGCGCTTATTTTAACCCCCGACCGGCGTCTCGTCCTGCTTCATAAAAACGAAACGGATCCTTTCTGGTCTCTGCCCGGCGGCCGCGGAGAATTTTTCGAGCCTTCAGCAGAAACCGTCGTCAGAGAAATGAAAGAAGAAATAGGCATCGACGCATCCGTCGAACGTCTTGTCTTCGTCATCGAGAATTTTTTTAAATACGGCGGCTGCGATTGCCACGAACTCGGATTTTACTATCTGGTAAGGCCCGAAGCCCCGGGAACCTGGATATATGAAAAGCCCTGCTTCGAAGGCAGGGAGGGCGATGAAAAATTATACTTTAAATGGTTCGAGCTGTCGGAGCTCGACGCTGTGGAACTTTATCCGCGCTGCCTTCGCGCCCGGCTGAAAAACCTCCCCGATACGCTCGAGCATATCGTTCACAGCGATTGATGTAAAAGGAATTAAAATGGAATTAGTGCTGGAAGCTTCGGAAGTTTCAAAAAAATTCGGCGGTAAAATCGCGCTGGATGGAGTTTCGTTTAACGTCCCGCGCGGTTCGACGTTCGGAATTATCGGACGAAACGGCGCCGGAAAAACAACGCTCATCAAACTTATACTTGGATTTCTCCGCCCCACTGATGGAAAGCTTAAAGTCATCGGCGGCCGGCCGGGTGAAAATTTCGCCAGAATCGGTTATTTGCCTGAATTTTCAAATTACCATCCGCTTTTTACCGGCCGCGAATATATTATGTATCTGGCGGAAATGTCAGGGCTGAAAAGCCATGCGGCGGCGTCAAGAACTGAAGAATTGCTGGAAATGACCTCGATGGCGGGCGAAGCGTCGAACCGGCGCATGGCTAATTATTCTAAAGGCATGCTGCAGAAGATCGGCATCGCTCAAGCGCTTCTTAACTTTCCGGAATTCGTCGTACTCGACGAACCTTTTTCCGGGCTCGATCCTTTCGCGCAAAAGGAACTTCGCGATATAATCGCCAGCTTGAAAAACAAGGGCGCGACCGTATTGATATGTTCTCATATACTATCTCATCTCGAGAAGATATGCGACGCGGTGGCCGTAATAAACAAAGGCCGTATCATACGACACGGCGATATGGCTTCGCTGCTGGTAAGCCGTGGACGTTACAGGCTGCAGGTCGATAAAGCCCCGGCCCGATTGCTCGGCGACTTAATTGAAAAACGCGATTTAGCGCCGGCCGACGACGGAGCTTATATAATCGAGGAAAAAATACCCGGCGGCAAGGAAGCTATATTAAAGACGCTCATAGATTCAGGCGCGTCCATAAACGGCCTTGCCGAGGCCCGAAAGACCCTTGACGAGTTTTTCAATTCAGCCGTTTCCGGCCGGGATGGTGAATGATATGTCCACGACCGCCGCTCTCGCCAAATTCACGCTTCGAGAATATTACAGGGCTACCGGCTTCGCCTGCGAAACGCTCACCGCCTGCCTGTTCATATTTCTGTTCAGCGACCACTACTGGCTTTTAAAACCGTTCGATATTTATTTCGGCCTCGGAATGTTCGCAATGACCGCTTCATTTATTACGACTTACAGGGTGGCGGGACGTGAAGCCAATTCGAGGATCTATATAATCCTCACCAAAAAAGTATCCCGCCGGCAATACCTTCTGGCTAAGCTGGAGGCGTCATTCGCCATTGTAGCGGCGGCGACCGCCGGGCTTTTTATTCTCGGCTATTGCCTTTGCGATATCAGGAGCTCGTTTTGCTTTGCCGAAGCCGCCGCGCGGCTCATTCCTATCTACGCCGCGGCGCTTGCCGTCACGGCGATAACGCTGTTTTTTTCAAAGATCGTTTATGGCAGCCCGATATCAGCCATAGTTCTAATAATATTCAGCTTCGCCCATCCGCCGGGCTTTCTGAATTACGTTCTTCCGCCGGTCCAGCAGCTGATCAAAATGAGCTTCAACGCTTTCGAGCCTTACGGCCTGATTTATGTCTTCTGGGGAGTGTCGTGCGCGGCGCTTTTCTACGCTGCCGCCGTGCGCATATTCAGGGCGCGCGAGCTCAATTTCGACGTCGATTGACTCGCGCTAAAAAACTCGGCGGGGCTTATGGCGGTTTAATTGCGTATAGCGCTACTGATATTTTTTAAAAGCCTTCATAGCGGACGATTTAATTGCGCTAAGCGAATTAAATATCCGCATATATTTTAAATGCAGTTCTTCGCGGGACAGATTTTTTGATATCGAATAACTTTCGTCAGCCGCGGCGCATGCTACATCCCAGTCGCCGAGCGCTTCGAGCGGCGTGCGTCCGTCAGGGCCTTTTGCGTTAATGTTATACCCCTGTTCTATAAAGCGTTTTAAAATATCGGCCAGTTCTTCCGTTTCAATAGCTCCGCCTTTCAATATTTTTTTAACGGAGCTGCCGCAAATACTTTTGACTATAAAGTCGAACGGATTTTCGTTTTTATTATCCGAAAATTTTGCGCCGCTCTCTATTAAAATATCGGCTACTTTAAAGTTAAGCTCGGCTATCGATAATTCGAGCGGATTAAAATATTTTTCTTGAATATCAGAATTTTTTAATATTTGTAATTCAGCGCCCTTTTTAATCATTTTTTTAACCGCTGAAGGCATGTTTTTAACTATCGCAATATTAAAAGGCGTATGCTTAAATTTATCCGTCAAAAATTTGTTATAAAAATAAATTCCATTGAGTTCTAAATTAATGTCGGTGAGATTCTCGAGTATCATATCGATCAGTTTCTGGTTTTCATAATTTAAGGTTTTTATTATAAAATTCGAAAACTCATATTCGCGGCCGCAATTTATTTTAGCGCCCTTTTCTGCCATTAAATCAACAATGGCCGTTAATTTTTTTATATCCTCGCGTTCCCAGAAATCTGCGTCGATTTTACCGCTAAAGCTCTGATCGGGAAAATCTTCAAAAAAATTTAACGGCTTTTTAAAACTGCCTCTGGAATCACAATTACTAACGTCTATTTTTTTAAAAATTTCGTTTATGGCAAAATACATCGGCGTACCTTCGCTGCCAGACGCCGCATTGCAATCCGCTCCGAGCGCGATAACTTTTTTTAATAATTCGATATCCTGTTTGAGTATCAAGTAACTTATAAGTGGAAATTCATACCATCGGTTTCCGTTATCGGCATAACAAACTATGGCGTTTAAAGCCGCAGGGCAGGCCGGAACAATTTTATCGAAAAAATAATCTTTGCGGCCGTTATTTATCAAAAACAAAATAAAATGAGATAAATATCTTGAATTTACATTAATTTCAGCGCTGTTTGAAAATAAAATATCGAAGGACTCTATATCGCAATTACTCATAGCTATTTCAATCGCGGTTTTATTATTTTTGTCTTTTTCGTTGCAATCCGCGCCATTTTTAATAAGCCATCGCAGAATATCCGGGCTTCTTAAAATAGCCGCCTGATGAAGTTTTGGATAAGTTTTAAAGCATAAGCAATGCCCTGTTTTTATTTTATTATATGCGTCTATAAACACAGCTTCGCCTGTGCATGATGTAATTTCTTCAAATTTTGCGATCCGTTCCCTGAGTTTTTTATCTATAATCGCATCAGGAGTCAAACCGGCTTTATCGCTTAAGAAAAAAGCCGCGCCGTGTTGCTTTAGTAAAGCAATTAATTCTTTGTTGCCGGCTTCGGCGGCAAGATGAAGAGGGGTTTGCCAGGCGCTGTTGCGGCGGTTAATGTCCGCACCGGATTTTATTAAGAAGTTGATGATTGCTAAATTGTTGCGGATTACGGCTAAATGGAGCGCCGTGTTGCCGTAAGCGCCATAGGCGTTAATATCGGCTCCGTTTTCAATCAATTTTTCAATGATTTTTATATTTCCATTTTCGGCAGCGGCCAACAGGAGTCTGTTTTTTTCATTTATATTTAAAGACGACAGCGTAGAAGGATATTTCGTCATGAAAAAATCGGCGATTTCGGATTTATTTGAAAAAACCGCGTTCATAAAGGGCGTGGTGTTGGAAGAGTCCCTGGCGTTAATGTTTGCGCCGGCTTTTATCAGCAGTTCTACCGCCGGAAGCGAGCCTCTGGCGACGGCAAAAAACAATGGAGTGCTTCCGTTTTTAGAAACGGGATCGCAGCCGGCGTTTTTTGAAATTAAAATCTCCATTAACGCGGTCATGCCGTCCTGCGCGGCCCTGTGTAGAGGCGTTATGCCGTATTCATTTTTAAACTTGAAATCGGCGCCTTTTTCTACAAGATATATTGCCGCCGTTTCGCGGCAATGGGAAAGCGCGGCATCGAGCATCGTATAATTACTTCTCACGGGGGTTTGGATATCCGCGCCTTTATCTATGAAATATTTCATCGCCGCCGTTTTATTATTAATTATCATTAAAAATAAAGGCGTTTCACCGTATTTATTTTTAACGTTAAAGTCGAATTTATATTTTTTGAAAAAATCGACTGCTCGCGTATCTTCGCAATCTCTCATAACGATATGTATAAGCGAATTTTCACCGGCGTCTTTTATATTCGTATCGGCGCCTCTTTGAATAAGCGTTTCCGCGACGTCAAACCTGCCGCGCTTCAGCGCGATTAATAAAGGATAAAAGCCGTGCCAGGTTTCGTTAATGTCAGATCCGTTTTCCAGCAATAATTCAATTATTTCTTTATCGGCGTCCCGCACCTGCAGATATTCATGTAAAAGCGGCCTTTGCATTTCGCCTTCGTTCTTTTTAAAGGCGGAGTATTTTTTAATTAAAATCCGGGCTTCTTCGGTTTGATTGTTGATTAAAGCGCTTCTGAGGCTGATGTAACAGCTCTTCCCGGCGGCGCTTGCAATTGCCGCCACTGTTTTTTGATTCATATCGCCGATATTTACGTCGACGGTTTCACCGGCGTCTATAAAAACAGGCTTTTTTACAAATCCGCCCAGGTTTCGGCCGGAGACGTCTTTTTTTATTTTGTCCAAAAACGATTCGGCGGCCGACGGCTTTAAATTTATACCGGCCTCAAAAATAAGGATAATAGATAATTGCAATATTAGCCAAATATAATGTTTTTTAGGTCTCATTTTCCGTCACCGGCCAGCATATTTATTAGAATATTTTTATATTCCACAGCTTTTTCTTTTGATAACGGGCCATGGCTCTTAGAAGCCCGCCACCGGAAAACCGTTTCAATCGGCAAGCATCGATCTTTCGGCGCGTCTTTTTCACAAACATCCAGGCCGTTCGCCTTTAAAACTTCGACCGTTTTGATCAAAGCGTCAAAACGCTCTACGGCTTGAGCTTCGCTTAATTTCCGCCCGTATATTAAATCGTCGATATATGCCCTTAACGCCGATGAGATCGCCGCGGCGCCTTTTACTTTTGCGCCATGCTTCGCCAGCAGGCTGATAAGTTCCACATTCAACTTGCCCGCCGCAATTTCCATTATGCTATAATAGTATTTATCCTTAAGATTTATATCGGCGCCTTTCTGGATCAAAGTTTTAACGATTTCAACCCCACCGGTAGTATTATAAAACACCCGATGTTTAACCGCCGAAAATATCGGCAGCGGTTCATTTTCGGCTTTAACGTTAAAATCATAGCCGCGTTCCGATAAAATTTTCATTATGCTTAAACATTCTTCGGCATCGAACTGTTTGCTCGAAGATAAAATTCTCTGGGCCAGACCGCTTTCCGCTTCTTTGTTGAATTTGTAATTTTTGAACGCGCCTGCAAGCGTTATAAACGTTTTATAATCCGCATAATGAAAAATCGATTTGCCGTTCTCCAGCGTTTCGATTTTAGCGCCTCTGGCGGTCGCGGCTTCAAATAAGTCGAACCAGCCGTTATTTTTCAATTTAAACAACGAATCGGGGCTTACATCGAAGTTAAATTCATCGGATAATAAATAATCGATTATTTTTTTCCGTTTAAGTTTTACCGCCGGATCGAATATCGATCGTCCGAGCGCGTTTCTTTTCGCTTCGTCGGTTTCGCTGCACAAATACGCTTCGACGGCATCGAACATATTGAGCCAGACGGCTTTTTGAATATCCGCAAGCGCCAGGAAGGAAGGCGTATATCTCGAAGGCCCCGGATCGTGATCACAGCCGCAGGCAATATGGCAGATTTCATTAAAAGCCTCTCCGCTTAAACTTGAAATTTTTATAAGTTCATCGTTATCTGTTGTTTTAACAGCTTTTTCAAGCTCTTCAACGGCTTTTAGATGGCGCTCTTTCTTTAAGTCATCTGGCGTTTTTCCAAAATAATTCTTTTTAGAAGCGTCGGCGCCTCTTTTTCTTAAATATTTCGATACTTCCGAAGAGCCTCTTTTTTCGCATATATGTAAAGCGGTTTCCGAATTTAAATCGCCCGAAACGGCGTCAATTTTAAAACCGAGCCCGGCCAGTTTTTCGACCGCATAAAGGTTATCATAAAAAGCCGCGTAAGAAAGTAAATCATAGCCTTCAGAAGTTTTTATTTTTAAATCTGCGCCGCCGGATATAAGCGAATCGAATATATTGTTTTGAAGTGTATTGATGGCGTAATGTATCGGAGCCAACTTCTTTGCCGAAAGCAAATTAACGTCGGCGCCTTTTTTTATTAAAAATTCAGCCATATCGGATTTTTTAGAAATTATCGCCGCCGTCAAAGGCGTAAGCGAATTATCCTGCGTATAAGGTCCGTCTCTTTTGGGAATAAGCATGCTTACGGTTACCAGATTTGAATTTTCGTGAATTTCTTCGATAACGGGCTTCTGAGGCTGGCTTACGCCGCAGCTATCCACGACCGCTCCTCTTTCAATAAGCTTTTCAGCAAGGCTTATATTGCCGTTTTTAACGGCTAAATGAAGAGGCGTCTCTCCGTCGTGATTGCATATATTTATTTCGGCGCTGTTTTCGATCAAAACCGCGAAGCATTCGTTTAAATTTTTATCTATAGCGTCAAAAAGAGCCGTTTCATAATGCCGATCGCGTTTATTAACGTCATAGCCATGCTTCAATAATAATCTGACTATATCCACGTAGTTTTTATTAACGGCCGTATGCAGTATTTTATAACTGTCGGAATCGGCAAAATTAAGATCCGCGCCTTTTTCAATCAAATATCTAGCTATTTCAGTTTTATTTTCATTTAAGGCCGTAAGCAATATCGAAGAGCTATCGTAATAATTCAATTCGTTTATGTTAGCGCCGTTTTCAACTAACAGTTTAACTACGTCGAACATGCCCCATAGAACGGCCCAGTGAAGCGCCGGCGATTCGCGTTCGCCGTGGGCGTTGACGTTGGCGCCTTTTTTAATCAGCGATTCGATTTCTTCTACTTTGCCGTTTTTAACCGCTTTTATAAAAAATTCAGGAGTTATCGCGCCGCTTTTTTCTTTGATATTATAGTCATTAACGTTACCGGGAGAGTCTTTCAAAAGAGATTTAATCATATCGAACATTTGGAATTCGTCTTTTAAAAATGAATATTCAACTGGGGTCTGACCGTTAAGCCGCCAGTCGCGGTCTTTATAATTTTTCAATACCAGCTCGACCGCTTCGCTGCATCGGTTATCGATTGCCGAAAACAAAAAATTATTTTTATTATCTTTCATAAACTCGTAATCGAAGCCGTTTTTTATAACCGCCTCCAGTAAAGCTACATTTTCTTTACGTGTTAAATAATGCATTAAAGATACTTCGCCGCTTTCGGTAACGATTACGGACCTTGTAAAATCTTGAAAATATCTGTCTTTGGAGTCTTTCACCGCAAGTTTAAATCCGCGTTTTACAAGAAATTCCGCCGTTTTTCTTTTGTTTTTTATGATCGCCGATAATAAAGGAGTCCGCCCGTTGAAATTTAATTCTTCTATTTTTTTCACATAACCCGATTCTATGCAACATAAGATAATTTCATCGGTAAAACCATTGATCAGGTAATTAAGAATAGATTTATAATGTGATTTGTCGAATATATCTTCATCGGCTTTTTTATCGATTAAAACTTTTATGAGTTCGGGATCGCCTTTTTTCAAAGCCGCGTTGAAAG
>JAKPTH010000367.1 GCA_029571125.1 bacterium | reverse complement strand
ATTTTTATATTCCTTTCATGCCGTTTATCTGCTTAACGGCCTCTCGTAGACGACGTTATTTTTTTTCGATATGAAATCTGGTGCCTTCTTTTGTGTCCTCTAAAATCACGCCGAGCGATTTGATTTCGTTGCGGACGTAATCGGCCATCTTATAATTTTTTTCGCCTTTGAGCTCGGAGCGTATTTTGATAAGCACCTTTATAAGTTCTTCAGCAAGGCCTTCGGCGGCCGCGGCAGTTTTATTTTCCGCGAGGATATATTCTTCGTCCGCGATGGCGAGAAGGTCTATGTATTTCATAAAAATAGAATAAACGTAGGCCGCCGAAACTGACTTTTCGCTCATTTCAGACGCGAACATCGAATTGAATATCGAAATATACTGAAACATCGCGCCTATGGCTCCCGCCGAATTGAAATCGTTTTCCATAAACTCGTTGAACTTAGCCTCGAAATTATCGGCTTCAGAAAGCGCAGCGGAATTGACGCCTTCACGCATCAAAGATAAATCTTTTCGCGCGCCGGCGAGGCCGCCCGCGAGCTGCCTCATCTTTTTCATGAATTTAATAAGGGTGGACAGGCTTTTCTCAAGCTCCTGCATCTTTTCGAGCGTAAAATTTATTGGGCTCCTGTAATGGTTGGATAGTATGAAGTAGCGTATAACGAAGGGCGAAAATTTTTCCAGCAGAGCCGATATCGTGAAAAAATTGCCGAGCGACTTGCTCATTTTCTCGGAATTGACGTTTACGAGGCCGTTATGCATCCAGTATCTCGCGAAAGGCTTTCCGGTTTTAGCTTCTGACTGGGCGATTTCGTTTTCGTGGTGCGGGAAGGTAAGGTCGAGCCCGCCGCCGTGTATATCGAAAGTATCGCCGAGATAATGGCCGCTCATGGCGGAGCATTCGATATGCCAGCCGGGGCGGCCTTCGGCCCAGGGGCTTTTCCAGCTGATTTCGCCGGGTTTCGCCGCTTTCCAGAGGCAGAAATCGTGAGGGTTTTTAAGGCGGGCATCCACGGCTATGCGTGCGCCGGCAAGCATGTCTTCGAAATTACGTTTGGAAAGTTTTCCATACTGCTCGAATTTAGACACTTCAAAATAAACCTCGCCGTCGACGACATAAGCGAATCCGCGTTCGATGAGCGCCTCGATGAATTTGATTATATGTTCGATATGCTCGGTGGCTTTGGGATATATAGTGGCGCGTTTTATCTTAAGCGCGTCCATATCGATGAAGTATTTGTCTATATAGCGCCTGGATATTTCCAGCGCGTCTTTATTTTCGAGCCGGGCGCGGTTGATTATCTTGTCGTCCACGTCGGTAAAATTGACGATCATAGTCACTTTATAACCTTTATATTCGAAGTATTTGCGTATAACGTCGAAGCAGATCGCGGCGCGGGCGTGGCCTAAATGGCATTCGTCATATACGGTGACGCCGCAGACGTACATCTTTACCTCGTTTTCTTTTAAAGGCATGAAATCCGTCATTTTAGCCGATAAGGTGTCGAATAGTTTGATGGGCATTTTAAAATTCCTTTCTATGATACATTTTTATTTTTCTTAAAAATCCGGGTAAAAAGTTTAAGATATATTAAGCACGATTAAAAATCGATCGCTCTTTTTTTAGCGGTTTTAGAGCCGTCAGTCCGGTTAACCGGTTTATCGGCCGCGCCAGCTGAAGTTTGAGCAGCGCCTTGCTTCGGCGGCTGCGAAGGTTTGACGCTGGAGCACTCGGGTATAAGTTTTTCGGCTTCTTTAGCGAGCTTGCCGCGAGGATTTATCTCTACGACCTTATTGAAGTGTTCCACTGCGAGCGCGCCGTCGCCTTTTTCCTTATAAGCTTTCGCCAGGTTGAAATGAGCCTGGATATCGCTAGGAACCAGCTGCAATTCTTTTTCGTACATTTCAGCCGACTGCTCGAAATTTTTATTTTCAAAATAGACTTTTCCCAGGAACGAAATGATTTCTACATTTTTAGGCTGCTGCTTATGTGCGGCCTGAAGCTCTTCTATCGCGCCGTTGAGGTCTTTATTTCTGTAAAGCTCTCTTCCGCGGGTGTAATGCTTATTGCTTCCGCAACCGCAACCCGAAGCAAATAGCGCTGAAAAGAAAAAAACGAATAAAATTAACGATTTGAAATACACTGCTCTAAAATCTTTTTTTTTCAACTTTATCCTCCCGTTCCTTCGATGCTTCGAGAATAAAAAAATTTCAATAAATAGCGTATCTTACCGTAAAAAAGTCGTTGTCGCCGCTTACGAAATATTTTTTCCTTATTTCGGCGGTCAATTTGGCGCGGTCCACGCCTGAAAAATCCTCTTTTTTCACCTGATGAAAATATACTCCGCGGGCTTCCTTTAAAAATTTAACGCGCCTTCCTTCGACCGGAAAAACGGCCGAGATGGAATCTACGTCGATGTTGTTCCCTTTGTGATTAAAAGTTTCTATCATGAGTTTTCTTTTTTTAACTATATAGCGCGCTTTAGCCCGGAATTCGTGGGAAAAGCAATAAGCTTCCCTGAAAATGCCCACGGGAGCTATTCTGAACATTTTAGCGGGGTCTTCGAAATCTTTATAAACAAAAAGCGTGGTTCCGGCGATCTTTTTATACCCCACGACGGCGACGGCCTTTGCGGAATGATAAAGCGGAACGCCTTTCATATAAAATGAAATTCCGGCAAGCACGATGCCGTGTGTTTCGAGGGCCGACACGAGAGTTTCAGCGCTTGCTTCGTGGCCGCGGAAAAGTTCTATATATTCTTCTCCCATATAAAACTTGTTGTTCTCATCGATGCTGTAGATTTTTTTCCGGTCGCCGATATCTTCCGCCGAAGTCATTTCGGGTAAAACAAGCACGGATGCATAAGCTTCGAGCGATTCCGGAATTTTTTCGCTCACGAAAAGCGGATCTTTCATATAACTCGAAAACTTGAAAAACCCGGATTCGCTTTCGGCGCGCTTCGCATAAGCCATTTCCACGGCGCGAGGATCGATTCCAAAGGCGGGCTTTTCGGATAAAAAATCTCGATAGCTTTCGAAAACGATTTCGTTAGAGCTTGAAGCCGCTATATGCCACCAGTCGGCGCAATAAGCGGCCGCATAAGAAAACGATTTAAGCGGAATAAACTCGCCGATTTCGCTGCTGGAAAGCGAAAGAACGGTCATTTTTCTTTTGCCTATGGATTTAGAAGGCATTTCGGCCAGGTAATCGATGGTCTTAAATTCGGCCAGCGCTTCCTGCCCTGCCGGAATGCCGCATAGCTCGACAAGGTTTTGATGGCGTTCGTTTGAGCAGTAGGGGAAATATTCAGGGCCGATTCCCTGCCGTTCGATCGCGAAGCAGGACGGTATCGAATAATTATCGCGGGAGATTTCCTTCCACTCGCGGGAAGTAAGAAAATAGCGCGCGCCGGAAGCGTCCGCGGCCGGCGGAAATAAAAGCCGTCCGGAAGCGTCCAGATATATAAAACGGGCGGTATAATCGGCGGCGATAAGCGGCAGCTCATAAGCCGAAGCGGCGCCGTTAATCTCGATGACGCGAGCTTCGCCGATCTGCTTCACATCCGAGTAAAAGGATTGCATATGCTCGCGGCCCTGAAGATATTTCTGCACAGACGCGCACGAGTCCGATATTTTTTTGAGATGGCTTTTGGCCGCGGCCGCCAGCATTATATTATCGACCGCGGCCGGCGCCGGATCACGAGCAGGCTCTGCGGCCTTTTTCTTTATGTTTTCCGCGGCGGCCGATTCGGAGTGATACGCCGTCGCGGAAATGATCAGTAAAGCGACCGCCAAAGCGGATAGAGCGAGGCCTGAAGAGCAGAGCTTTCCGCACCGGCCGATTAAGGAGAAAAAAGCATTCAATTTTATTAATATTCTCATACGACAAAAATTCCCGGCATCACTTGGTGTATATTTTGGTCTGGATATTATCGTTCCAGCCCTTCTGATTGATATAGTTATTGTCGAAACGGCTTTCTACCGTTGTAATTAACGTAAGCTCCTCGCTTCTGATATGGGTTTCGGCGGCGCTTACGCCGACTTTTATTATCAGCTGAAAGTATTTAAGGCCGTTTAAGGTATAAGGGTTAATCTGAAAATCCACGACTTTCAGGGCTATAAGTTTGTTTTCGCTTTTAGCCAGTGCCGACTGCGCGTCCCGTTCTACGAGCCTGAAGACCTTTCCCTCGCTTTTTTTAAAATCGTAAGTCACCTTTTCAACCAGAGGGCGGCCCTGCACCAGTTCGCTGTTGAATTTTAAAAACGACCACGTGTCGTCGAGCTTGTTGACTACCGGCATAGCGGCGCCCGTTTCGTCTTTTACTATTTTACACGACTGCAAAAGGTCCTGCCTGATCATTTCGATTAATTTCTGGCCTTCGTGCTGCAGTATATACTTAAAATTGCCCTGCATGAAGTTTTCCTGAGTACGGGCCCAGAACATGTAAATGACGCCGAACGCGAATACCGAAATCATGGCCACGATCACGACTTCCATGACGGTAAAGGCGCGGCGGCGGCTTTTTGCCTGCATATTTAAGCTACATACTTTCATTATAAAACCTTTAAACTATTCGCCGTTCACTATGCACTATACACTAATAATTGAGTCTCTGGTCTATTATCACGGCCGAAACTTCTTCTTTGCGCTGGACGTTATCTTCCTGCCATCTAACCATTACGGTGACTTTTTTCATTTTATTGCCGAAATTTTCAATCTTCATTTCGCGTGAAAAATTGGAAAAATATTTAAAATATTTCTGCGGGTACGCGAGCTTATAAGGCGGATTGTCTTTTGTCTGGTAATTCAAGGTAAGCGACACGGGAAAGCAGAACGGCTTTGAAACCGCGTTTACATTGGCGTCTATGACCTGTTCGAAAGGGGCGGAACGCGCCCATTCGAGAGCCTCTATAGCCAGGTTGTAAGCTATCGCGTTATTTTCGCTTTTGGCGAATGTTTTATTACCCGTTGAAACAAGCGTAAAAACAGGAATAACTCCGGCAAGGATAACCGCAAAGGCGATCATCATCTCTAGAAATGAAAAGGCGCGCTCGCCATTTGACTGGCGCCCGATCAAGAATGATTTTTCCATAATATAAATCCCATGTAGTAAATATTTGTATAATACCTAGTAGATTCTATCAAATATTTATTAAAAAATCAATAAATGTTGATTTTTTTATTTTATTCTGATAATATAACCCGAAAGCGGTACTAAAAAGATGAAAAGCAAAGAACCTGACGGCAAAGACCAAAACATAAAAAAAAGCGCCAACTGGGCCGAATTCAACAGAAGCTTCGGAATGGTTTTTAATATAGGCTATTACATCAGCGCCGCGGTTCTGATCGGGCTTTTTGCCGGCTATCAGGCAGATAATTTTTTCGGTACGTCGCCTTTATTTACGCTGTCGCTTACCTTTCTTGGAATGGCGGCCGGCATGCTGGAGCTTTTCAAAGTCACTAAAATAAAATAGCAAAACGGCTCGCCGTTAAAATTCCTGAAAGCGCATAACTTTAGATTATTTAAAAGGTGAAAAAGTGAAACTGGAAAAAACGATTTATTCAATAAGCCTTATAGCCGCGTGTATAATAGCGCCGGCGCTTTATTATTTTTTCGGCCGCGCCTGTCTTGGCGGATTTTTCTTAGGTTTCGCCCTCGCCATGATTTCTTTTTACACAATTATAAAAACCTCGTATCTCGTAGTTCCTGAAACTCCCGGCGTAAAACCCGAATTCAGGCAAAAATTGGCCGTGGCGCTTCTATACTTGCTTAAAATATCTCTTTTTATTTTATCCATATGGTTTCTCGCCAAAAGCGGAACCGCTGCGATAATAGGCTTTATCGGCGGATTTTCCACGCTTCTTCCCTCGCTTTTAATCGGCGGCCTGCTTTTCAAAGACAGGCCGCGCGAAAAATAAAAACCGGCTTATCAGCCGGCTTTTGTTTTAATTAAAAATTATATTCGATTATTTTATTAATTAACCGGATGGCGTTTTTTTATATCAGCGGCCTTAAAAATCCTAACTTTTTAAGCTTACGAAGCTTTTCCAGTTTTTCAGGGTCGGAGTGATTAACCGGCCCGTTAATTACCTTTATTTCACCGTTTTTCATCACTTCTATCTTATACTCGATCGATTTCTTTTC
>JAKPTH010000366.1 GCA_029571125.1 bacterium | reverse complement strand
CTCAGCGTAACCATTACCTGCGCTACTGAAGGCGCCACCGTCAAATACACTCTCGATGGATCCGATCCGTCGCTAGTTAACGGTGGCGCCTTCAGTAGCGCAGGTAATGGTTACGCTGAGGCCGGGCGCGTAAGCGCCGGCTTGTGGAGTGAATTGGGGATTAGCGGCGGGCGGCAGGATTTCGTAAATTGCCGTAATTATTTCGGAATCGGCTATAAATTTTTTATATGCATAAGCTTTTATGGTGGTTGAACCGGTTATATTTATGGGGTTTCTGTAAACGGTTCCGTTTTTGGTATTTGGAATGGATCCGTCGAGGGTATATTTAATGGTGGCGTCTTCAGTAGCGCAGGTTAATGTAACCGTTTGCGGTTCGGCGTAAGTTCCGGCGGCCGGCGTGAATTGCGGCGGTTCCGTGCGCGGCTGGGGCGGGGGAAGCATAATGTATTCGGCCGTGACTACAGCCGAATCGCTGAAGCCGGATTTATATGCAACGGCTTTAACGGTTGAAGTTTGAGATATTGTGATTGGCGTGGAATATAAAATACCGTTAATTTGCGACGGAATGGATCCGTCGAGCGTATATTTAATTAACGCATCAGGGGTAATGCAGGTTATGGATACTATTTGATCGTAATAATAAGTTCCTCCTTCGGGTATGAATTCAGGATTTGCGACAGGCAAAATTATTATATATTCATTTGAAACTACCTGTGAGTTGACCATTCCGCCTTTAAATGCGACAGCTTTGATAGTGGCGTTAGCCAAAACTTCGATCGGCGCGGTATAAGTTAATCCGTTAGACTGCGAAGGCTCCGATCCGTCCGTAGTGTATTTGATAGCGGCGCCGGCCGTGGCGCATGTTATCGATACTGACAGCGTTTCGAAATAAGTTCCTGCGTTAAATGAAAATTCGGGATTTTTAACGGGCTCGACTATGATATAGCTTTGATATACGTTAAGCGTCAGCGTAGCGTTTTCGCCTGCGTTGAAATTAAAATCGAGTCCGGATTCGCCGAAAGGAAGGGTGAGCAGATATTCTTTTTTGAGCACGATTCTCTCTTCTGCGCGAATATAGTCGGTTCCGGCTTTTAATTGGTAATCGCCTTTTTTAATATAGTTAAGTTCGTTTCCGTTTAAAATCAGAGTAACGTGGATATCGGCCTGATTGATGCCTTTATCAAAATTAGCTCTCACGGGTATTATTGTTGAATTAAAGACAGCCGACTCGAAAATTTCAAGTTTTAAAATTTGCGGTTCGCCGGCGCTGAAGTTGAAAACCAGTTCAGCCTGACCGGCCTCTATAGTTTTTAAAAACAACCTGGATAATATTACAACATCGTTTACAATGTGATAGTCGGTTTCGGCGTTGAGCGTATAATCTTTGTAAGAGATATTTTCGAGTGTATTTCCGTTCGGTTCGATTTTAATTTCGATTTCAGCCGACCCGGGTTTGTTTTTATCGAATTCAACGAACGCCGGGTAGATAGCGGAATTGTTCATTTTGTAATTAATAGTGATGGTATCGGAAGCTATCATTGCCGTTTTTTCATTTTCTTCCACTACGGCTGTCGCTTTCAATTGAACTGTTTTTTTAATTTTGAAAGGTGCGGTGTAAATATTGCTGTCAGTCATGGAAGGTTCCGATCCGTCGAGCGTATAAATTATTTTAGTGACTTCTTCGCCGGCGGTTAAAGTTATGATCTGTTCGGCGTTATATATTCCGCCTTCAGGCGCAGCTACGGGCGGCAGGGGCTTAACTCCAACGTTTAAAGGCGGCGAAGATTTAATATAATTATGATTGTCCGAATTTTTGACTTTAAGTATCAGTTTATATACTCCGCCTTTTTTGTAGGTATGGCTGGTTTTGGAGTCGCCGCTCCAGTATTTGACGATATCGCTTTCTACGGAGCTATTTGAAAGGTTAGAGAAATCGAAGAGCCACTCATACATATCGCCGCCTATTGATTCTGACGCGTCAAAGTAAACGGCGTTTCCGGCCGTTATATTTTCCGAAAGGATTTTTACGACGGGCACGATTTTCTGATCGGAATAACTAACGGTCAGGTAATTATAAACCGGCTCGAATCCATCAGGCGTGTAGGTGCATTCGAGTTGTTCAAAATCTTCGCTTACGGGCCGGTATATATTTTCGGTAATGGTTCCGCCGCCGCGGCTTACTTTCCAGGCGATTCCGGTATCCGGATATTTTACGGACCCGTCTTCATATTTTACGGTTAATTTAATCAGATTAAGATCGTATTGCGAAGCGTGGGGAAGGATTAAGAGGCGGGGTTCCAGCGATATAGAAACGGGTCTTACCGGCGGCTTATAGGGTGTAGTATCTATTATGTTCAGGGCTAAAACCGCCATTTTTCCATCCGCGAAGGTAAAGGTTAAATTATAACTTCCGGTTTTAAGTGTGCATAAATATTCTTTTTTTATATAAAGCGCGTTTTCGAAAACGGAGTAGTCTTTTTCGCGGGCGAGAAGGTAGGCGCCGTTGGAAACAGACGTCAGCATATCGAATTTGGCATGAGTTGAAATTAAATTAACGTCGGCTGTTTTATCGGGATTTTTATCGAAAGTTACGCTTACGGGATAAATATATGAATTATATGCAGATGCGCTCTGCGGGGTGAAAGCGGCAATTTCTTTATCGGCAGAGTTTAATCCGGGAGAGAGGTCAGCGTTGATGGAAACTATATAAAACTTATCGAATATGTTCGAGTCGATGAGTTCAGGCGATATCAGTTCGCAATAGATTGAATTTTTGATGATAATATTTCTTGCCGCAGCCGTTCTGCCTGCGCTAAGAGCGTTTCGGAGACGTGCGTATATTTTAATTGCGGCGTCCTGCGATATTTTAACCGAAACGTTCACTCCGGGTTCGATATTGAATTTAAAAGCCGCCGCTTCTAGCGGTTTAAGTTTCAAGGTAAAGGGAACGGATACCAGGGCGGCTTTTTCGAGTATATTATCGTATGAGCGCGTCATAAAGGCGTCCAGATATTCATAAAAATCTTCGCTTTTAAGATATGACCGTGCGAAATCTTCGAATGGCATATAAGATGCTGATGCATTGAGCATTTCGGCTATTTTTCCGGCGCCGTATTTATTGGATAGCATCCATAAAAAGTACCATCGTTCGCCCGCTCCGCCTTTTCTTGTGAATAGTCCGCTGGAGTCGCTGATGAGAGAGGTTATTGTTTTGGAGTTATATATTTCGTCCATTAAAAACGGGTTTGAAAGGGTATATGCGCAAAACCATGCTGCGGCGGATTCATCGAGCCATTCCCATCCGTTTTTTGAAAGTTCGGACTTGTTTTTTCCGGTGCTGTAGTATTCGTTTATGCATAAATGAAAATATTCGCGCGACGTCAGATTATAATTTTTAATGATGTTCCAGTCGTAAGGCCCCGAGCTGAGGAAAATATCGGTTTTGCGTGCGAATTTTTCGGCTTGTCCAGTTAATCCGATAATTTCATTTAATGGGTTTCCGGAGGCGTTAACAAATCTCATTATATAAACGTCTATGTTATTGGATGCGGTAGAGGGGATTTTAAATCCGGCGCCGGCGGCCGCCGCGGCCGATCTGCTTAATTCGGCGGCTATATGTGCCATTTCGTTTTCGCCAATTGCGGCGTTGTCGGTGTAAAAATTAAATCCGGCCGATTTGAATTTAGCTTTGATGTTGATAGAAATCAGGCTGACGATAAGTCCTGTTGTTTGGAACTCCGAGGCTACGAATGTGATTTCAGGCCGTCTATTTATCGATAGGAGGGGGCTTGCGTTAATTATAGTTTCAGCTCCGCTGAAATTGTTTTTTAACGAAAAG
This sequence comes from bacterium, assembly GCA_029571125.1. GTDB lineage: Bacteria > Muiribacteriota > UBA9980 > UBA9980 > UBA9980 > UBA9980. The sequence continues at coordinate 585 of JAKPTH010000366.1, read as the reverse complement.
GCGGCCTTACCGTTTATAAATTCAGGATTTATAAATCCGATGCTACCTTCTGAGGATAAATAATATAAAATTTTGAGCGATTCGATATCTTTGATTTTATCGTCGGGTATTTTAAATGAAATTGAAGCGTATTTAAGAAAATTTACATTATCTATGGTAAAAACGTCACCGAGATATGACAGCGATCCGTTATTTGAAAACGGAGGAGGCGTGGTTGAAATTGAAATGCGGGCGGTCTGGCTGACGGAGCCGGCTGGAATTTTAAGTTGTATATTTGAAGATACGTTAATATCGGAAGCGATGTTGGGTTTTATTATTAATTCTGATTTGTCGTAAATGCGAGGGGGTTCGTCGGCAGGAGTTATTTCGCTTTGAAACAGGCTTGACCGGCAGCCGTAACTGGTGGTGACGGCTGGTAATATAAAGCAAATAAATATAAAAATCTAAAAAAGCGCGCTTTTTTTCATTTTTAATCGCCTGCTTCATTCGAGCGGCAAAACCGTTCGACCGGCCTGGATTTAAGTTTCTCAAACAACCCGTTTTATCACGCAATACAGGCGTGCTAACCCGAATTCCGTTATATTT
>JAKPTH010000348.1 GCA_029571125.1 bacterium | reverse complement strand
GCGATTGCTGGATGGCTTTGATCTTAGCCATTACGGAGTCTACGACCTTTACTGTGTTGGTGCCCGACTGCTTTTTAATTGTAAGTGAAACGCAAGATTTTCCGTCGAGGCGCGATATCGAGCGCGGCTCTTCTTCGGAATTTTCCGCATATCCAAGATCGGCTATGGTTATAGGCCTGTTTTTTATCCATGCGACGATCATCGAATTAAAGTCCTGCATGCCGGTGACTCTTCCGAGCGCCCTGAGACCGTATTCTACTGTTTTTTGAGTTATGCGCCCTATCGGGACTTCCATATTCTGTGAAATAATGGCGTTTTTAACGGTGCTTATGGCGAGATTAAACTGTTCGAGACGGTTTTTGTCTATAACCACGTTGATTACGCGTGCGCGGCCGCCGGTGACGCTGACTTCGCCTACGCCGTTTATCGAATCGAGCGATTCTTTAATATCTTTGGCTGCTATTTCGGTCAGCTCGAGCATGTTGCGCTGGCCCGAAACCACTATAGTCATGATGGGCCTGGCCGAAGGGTCCATGCGCGAAACCGTCGGCGGGTCGATGCCGTTCGGCAGCCTCTTTAATATGGCGGAAACCTTGTCTCTGACTTCCTGAGCGCCGACGTCGCCGTTTTTTTCGAGGACGAAGGTCACCATTACCATGGATGAACCTTCGGTGGATGTCGAGCGCAGCTCGTCTATTCCGGAAACCGTATTTACGGCTTCTTCTATTTTTTTAGTTATTTCGGTTTCGACTTCTTCGGGGCTCGCGCCGGGAAGGCTGGTTCTGACGGCGACCATAGGCATATCGACGTTCGGCATCAGATCGACTCCGAGCCGAGCGAAAGAGAAAACTCCGAGCACTATGAGAAGCACCATGAGCATAGTCGTGAAGACCGGCCTTTTAACGCATGTGCTGGCTATCGACATTTATTCATCACTCGCTTAATTTCATTTTTTTTATTCTGCACCTGCTTTACCTTCCTTTACTGTTTAGCTTCTTCAGGTTTTTTTATCCTGACGCCCTCGTAAAGCTGAGAGATGTTTGAAACGGCCACCATTTCGTCGCCTTTCAACCCGCTTTTCACTTCGATTCTGTCTACGTAGCGCCTTCCTATTTTTATCTTTCTTTCCTGCACGACGTTGTCTTTGACGGCGAAGACTTTTTCGACGCCGGCAAAAATATATAACGCTTCCGTCGGAATGATTATGCCCCCGGGATTGACGTCGAGTATGATTTTGGATTCCGCGAAGTAGCCGGGTTTAAGTACTCCCCCGGCGTTTTCGATGGACACTTCGATATCCACGGAATGGTTTTCAGGAGTCGAAGACGGGCTTATCCGGGTTATTTTTCCGGCGAAAGTGCCTTTGGCGGCGTCCACCGTAACTTCTACGCTCTTGCCTGTAGCGATTTCCGAAACGTAATTTTCGGGTATGCCGCCGATGAATTTGATCGGATTGTTTTTTATGATCGAATAAAGCGGAGTTCCCACCCTCACGTATTCGCCGGCGGAAACCAGCCTCTTTTGAACGATGCCTGCGTAAGGCGCGAGAACCCTTGTGTCGGCGAGTTTCTTTTTAGCCAGGTCCAGCGCCGCGTTTTTTCCCTGAAGGCTCAAAACCTGGGTTTTTGCGTCGTCGCGGGCGTATTGTAGATCGGCTTCGGCGGCTTTGAGTTTGCTTTCGATATCGTCCTGAAGCTGTTTGGAAGTGAGATCGTTCTTGCGCAGCTCGGCTATGCGCCATGAGCTGGATTTTACGTTTTCGTAATTTGCCCGCGCCTTTTTAACGGAGCTTATATTTTCTATATTGACGGTATTCACGTTCACTGAAGACGTTTCAATGGAAAGTTTGGTCAGCGCCTGCATATAGTCTAAATTGGCCTGCCTGTATTTAATTTCATATTCGATGTCTTTTATTTTAACCAGCATTTCGCCGGACGATATGGATTCGCCCATTTCTTTTGCGGTGCTTTCCACCACGCCGTCAACTTCCGCGCTGACTGTGGTTTCAAGGTCTGAGAAAAGCCTGCCGTTAATATCTATGATCGTTTCGACCGTATCGATAATTACCGGAACGGTTTTTACGATAACTTCCGCGGCCCCGTTTTTTTGGTTACGTCCGCCTGCCGATTTCTTTTTTTCCGCGTTCTTTAAGAAACTTAAAATGCCGAGGGCGGCGGCGATAAATACTGCAAGAACCAGGAACTTTTTAAATTTAGTAAACAATTTCTTACCATCCCTTTCCACATTTAACTTATATTGAAATTTTTATATGCCTGAAATTTTTTCTTCGAGCTCTTCCTGAGTAAGAAAACCTTCGGCGCCTCCGTTGGCGCCTATCTTATACGAAGCGAAGGCGGAAGCGCGCGTCATCGAAAAATAAGGGTCGCCGGTTTTTATGTAAAAATAAACGAAGGCCGAAAATAAAGCGTCGCCGGCGCCGATGGTGTTTATTACAGGCCTCATGTTTAGCGCTTCGAAATGCCTGAAGGTTTCATCTTTTTTTACATATAAAAGCGCGCCTTTCGAGCCCATGCCGATTACTATAATTTCGTTGGAATAGCGGCGCGCCAGTTCGGCCGCGAATTGGCGCACGCCGCTTCCGATATTTTCGTCGCTTAAAAATAAAATATCGCTATGGCGCATAAAATCGGAGTTATAATCGTCTTCGGGCGAAGACAGCGCATGAACGTCGGTGGCGATTAATTTATTCATTCTTTTCGCTTCGAAAAGCATGGGGCGTGAAAAATTGATGTTGCAAAGAATCAGCGCGTCGCAGCCTTCGGCCGCCTTTATAAAAAGGTCCTGCGGATATAAAGCGGCCTGGATATCTTTTAAATCGACGTGTATCTGGCGTCTTCCGCCTGTTTCAAAGATGATAACCGACTGCGGAGTGTTTTGAATCGATTTTACGATGAAATCCGTTTCGATTCGGCATTTTTTCATCTGTCCGACGATTACGGACGATACGTCGTCACGGCCGGTTATGGAGGTCAGGTTGACGCGAGCGCCGAGCGTGACAAGCGCTCTGGCCGCGTTATAACCCACGCCTGAAACGGTCGAATTGACTCCGCCGAATGGATAGGTGACCGGAAAATAGTCTAGCGGAAATTTATCTATTTTTAATGTGGTTTCGAAATTTATCAATCCGGAAACCAGTATTTGAGGGAAACTGGAAATCTTTTTCCTCCGTATTTATAAAAAAAACGGCGCCGGAAAGCCGAACCTTGCTTTTACGGCGTTTTTATGGATAAGTTTTCAAAACTTAGCTCAATTTAACATTATTTTACTTGACGCTGTAAAAGTTCATATTTTTTAAAATATTTTTATATAAATATAAACCGATTATTTTATTTTCTTGACTTCATTTTTATTGTCTTTAAAAGTATCGGCCCATACTATTTTGCCGGCTTTATTTATATAAACGTTTTTATCCTGTATATAACCCGAAGCGAGTCCGTTTTTGAAATCGGTAAAAAAGCATTTTTTATCTTTGAAATCGATAACCGTCCGGCCCTGCCTGTCTATAAACACATTTTTTTTATCCAGCGTTATGCGGGCGAGCCCCTCGGTGAAAATTGCCGCGTCTTTGAATTTGAAGCCCGGAACCAGAGAGGTTTTTCCGGTTTTGTCGATATACTTATAGTACTTGCCGGTCTTTGCGAGAGCCAGGCCTTCGCTGAATACCGATACTCCGTCGAATTGGGGTTTTACTATCACTTTGCCGTCGCCGCCGACGAAGCCGAATTTTTTGTTTTCTTCGAAAAACGCCGCGCCTTCTTTAAAGCGTGAAATATAATCGTAGACCGGCTGCGCGGCGAAAGCGGATTTTTTATCTATTAGCCCGTAGCGGCCATTTTGCATTACTATTGCGTAGCCGGCGTAAAAATCGTCGGCGGATTCGAACACTGCCTTGATTACTATATTTCCATTTCTGTCTATGAACCCGTATTTGCCGTCTTTTTTGAACCGCGCGAGTCCGTCTTTGAATTCGGAAACCCATTCGTGTTTAAATCCAGGAGCTTCTTCGCCGCGCGCATTAACGAAGCCGTAAAAGCCGTCTTTTTTCACGGCCGCCAGGCCCTCTGAAAAGTTGGAAGCGGTTTCGTATCTGGGCGCTATTACCGTTTCGCCTTTTTTATTTATATATCCCCATTTGCCGGCTATTCTAACGGCAGCGAGGCCTTCGGAGAAGTTGCGGGCCGCGTCGTATTGAAGTTTTATGGCGAGATTTCCGGAAGCCGAAACGAATCCGGTTTTGTCGCCCGTGGTGACCACCGCCATGCCCTCGCTGAAATCGGCCGCCGATTCGAAGGCTGGTTTTATAACGACTTTTCCGTTTCTGTCTATGAACCCGTATTTCTGGTTGACGCATATCTTATATAAATATCCGTCGGCGGCCGGCGCGTCGGAATAAAAAACGATCAAAGCCGTGAGCGTCAGAATTATAATTTTACTCAAATTTTGCAACGTCGGTCTTTTCATAATAAATTCCCCCTTTATGACATTTGTGCATATATCCGTTCTTAAATAAAGCCGGAATGATCTTGTCATTCCGAGTCCCTGTCCGCCT
>JAKPTH010000339.1 GCA_029571125.1 bacterium | reverse complement strand
ATATTCCCTACGATAATGGTCGTTCTGCTCGGCGGCGTCGTATTTGAATTCATTAAAAATTTTCCAAGATAACCGGGAATTATATAATGTTGAGAGTTGAAAAATCCGACGGTTCATTAATTTCAAACAGAATATCGAACTGCGATTCGTTTTTTAAAAGGGCTATGGGCCTCATGTTTAAAACGCGGCTCGACGATTGCGACGGGATCCTTCTCACTCCGTGCTCTTCGATACACACGTTTTTCATGAAAATGGACATCGATTGTTTTTTTTTAAGCAGGGAAAATAAAATTTTAAAAATAATCCGGCGGATGGGGCCTTCAAAATTATCAGGTTTTATAAAAGGCTGCCACAGCGTGTTGGAATTTCCGAGCGGATTCGCCGGCGCGCAGTCTCTTTCAGAAGGCGAAAATTTGAAAATAAATATAAGTTAATATAAGGAGTCATTATGGATTTAAAACAAATTCCCATTTTTTCAAGCCTTAACGACAGCCATGTAGAAAAAATCAAGGAGATCGTCGAAGAGATAAGCATGACGAAAGGCTCCTCAATATTCAAGCAGGGCGATTTCGGCGACGCATTTTATATCGTAATCAGCGGAAAAGTCAAAATATCCAAAATAGAAGACGGCGAAGACAAAACGCTCGCGGTCCTCAAGGAAGGCGAATTTTTCGGCGAAATGGCTTTGCTCGAAGAAGCGCCCAGGTCGGCTTCGGCAAGCTGCGCCGACGATTGCAAACTCTATAAGATCACCCAGAAGAACTTCGGCTATATAATGCTTTTAAATCCGGCGATATCGCTCAAAATAATGCGCTTCATGAGCGACCGCGTTAGAAAATCATCCGTGGCGGCTACGGTGGCCGAAAAAGAAGGAAAGATCATTTCGTTTTTCGCTCCCAAGGGCGGCGCCGGCTGCTCCACCTTCGCGGCCAATTTCGCTTACGGCCTGTCGATGAACAAAGACCTCAGGGTTCTGCTGGTAGACCTCGATCTCGAATTCGGTTCGCTCGACATGATTCTGGATTCAAAATACGATAAAACCATCGCCGACATAGTCAAAGAAGTCGAAATCAAAAACTACGAAAATATATCGCAATTTCTGGCGCCCGCAGGCGACAATCTCAAGCTTATGCTCGCGCCTAAAAAACCCGAAGAGGCCGAGCTCGTAAAAGTAAAGGTCGTCAAAGAAATTCTCGAAGTTTTAAAAGGTTTTTTCGATTATATAATAATCGACACTCCGTCGTCTTTCACCGACCATACTCTGATGTCGCTCGACGTGGCATACCGGATAGTGGTGGTTATTAACTCCGATATCCTCTGCCTGAGAAATACCCGCAAATGCTTCGAAGTAATGAAAAGCCTCGAGTATCCTGAAAATAAAATAATTACGGTTCTCAACCGCGACGATAATCTTTCTTCGATGCCGCCCGAAGAAATTGAAAAATTCATCAAAACCAAGGTTTCGCATACGATACCCAACGAATACATAACTATGCGTAAATCTACAGATATGGGAGTGCCGTTTTTGAAAAACGCTCCGGCTTCGCCGGTAACCTCGAAATTCCTGGAAATGATAAATAAAATAGCGAACCAGAGCCTGCAGGTGCCAAAGGCCGAAACGAATTTCTTCGACTCGCTGAAAAACCTTGTAATGGGAAAATAACAGTCTGGAATATTGCCGTAATGCATTTATACGTACACATACCTTTCTGCCTTAAAAAGTGCTCTTATTGCGATTTCGCCTCTTACGGCATCGATTATTTCGACGGCGGCCCGCCTTTTTCGGATTACTTCGAAGCGCTGTGGCATGAAATAAATTCAAGGGCCGGGGCTTTCGCCGCAAAGCCGGCGGCGGAAACCATATACTTCGGCGGCGGCACTCCGGGCGTCGGCGGAATAGAAAACATCGTTAAAACGCTGGATCTTTTAAAGGATAAATTCATAACGGACGAAAGCTGCGAAATAACGGTAGAAACCAATCCCAGAATTTTCGACGCGGCCGGCTACGGCAAACTTCGCGAAGCGGGTTTCAACCGGATATCCATAGGCATGCAGAGCGGCGACGATAAAGTTCTCGCGCTTCTCGGCCGCGTCCACGACGCATCCGAAGCTTTAAGGGCCCTCGCGCTGGCCAGAGAGGCCGGGTTTAAAAATATAAGCGCCGAT
>JAKPTH010000338.1 GCA_029571125.1 bacterium | reverse complement strand
ATGTGGGTGGCGGATATGGATTTCGCCGCGCCGCCCGGGGTTGTAAAAGCGCTGGCGGAAAGAGTGGAGCATAAAATATTCGGTTATGGCGCCAGGCCTGATTCTTATTATTATTCGTTTATGGATTGGGCCAAAAAACGTTACGGTCTGGAAGTGAAAAAAGAGCATATACTTTTTTCGCCGGGCATAGTTCCTGCGTTGAGTCTTTCGGTTGCGGCCTATACGGCGCCGGGCGATAAAATCATAATACAGCCGCCGGTTTATCCGCCTTTTGCGGGCGTGGTAAGGGACTGGGGCCGCGAGCTCGTTGAAAATAATCTTAAACTGGTTGACGGCCGATATGAAATGGATTTCGAAGACCTGGAGATTAAGGCGAAAAGCGGGGCTAAAATGATATTTTTATGCGCCCCGCATAATCCAGTGGGCAGGGTCTGGTCGTCCGAAGAGCTGGAGCGTTTCCTTGGAATATGTCAGAAATATAATATACTTGTCGTTTCCGACGAAATACATGCGGACATAATTTACAGCGGCAGCCGACATATCTGTCCGGCCGCCGTATCGCAAAAGGCTGCAGACAATATGATAACGCTGATGTCGCCGAGTAAAACTTTCAATATAACGGGGCTTTCCATTTCGTCGGCGGTTATCGCAAACAGGAAGCTGCGGGAAGCATTCAGCGCTCAGACGGAAAAGCTCCACATAAGCCAGACCAATGTTTTTGGAATAACGGCTTTTGAGGCAGCATACCGCTGCGGCGAAGAGTGGCTCGGATCGCTGCTCGAATATCTCGAAGCCAACCGCGATTACGCGCTGAGTTATATTTCAGGCCGTATGCCGCGGCTGAAGGCTTTAAAGCCTGAAAGCACTTTTTTGATGTGGATCGATTTCAGCGGTCTGGGCATGAAGCAGGCCGAATTGAATGATTTTATAGTGAGCAGGGCGCGTCTCGGATTGAACGACGGAGCGTCTTTCGGCGCGGCGGGAAACGGCTTTATGCGTCTCAACTTCGGCTGCCCGCGCAAAACTCTTGCCGAAGGGCTTTTGCGCCTCGAGAACGCGGTCAATGAATTGTAAAAGGTTTTTATGCGAATGATGGCGGATAAGCGCGATTGCGTTAAAAAGATATATTACAAATTCATAATATTTGCGTATATTTTAGTTTTATCGGCGTCTGTTTTAGGTTTTGCGTCTTATGCCGGGGCCGCGGCCGAGGATTTCGGGGACTATTTAAAAACTTGCGGTCTGGGCAGTTATGTGGAAGAATATCCGACGGTTTTCTTCCCGCCCGCCCATTCGCCGGCGGCTTCACTGAAAGACTCTCCTAAAACGGTGGCGGCCGTAATCATGCCGCTCATCTATTGTCTTAACGAAAAATATCCGTTATATCCTGACGAATCGGTCGCAAGCGGCGATAAGGACGATAATTTTTCAAAATATATAGCTAAAATCGATAATCTTTCGCCGAATATAGCGCTTAAAATAGTCCTGGATCATTTATCGTCGCCTTTTTTAATGTGCGAGCTCGACATTTTCGCCAATACGACTCTTGCATGGTTCCAGAATTTTTATATAAGCTCCGTCATAAAGCACGAATCGGTGCCGGTGGCGCTGACGTTCGCCGACGGCGGCCTGAATATTGAAAATACTTTACTATATTACTATATTAACACAAGTGAATATTGCGTTTATCTTATGTATTCGCCGTTTAAGGCGCCGGCCGGAAATTTTGATCTTATTTACAGGGCTCTTGTTTACGATAAATCGGAGATGAAATTTTTTATTAACTTAGCTCCTTCAAAAAACTATCGTCCGGGCGTGGCGGAGCTTTCATTTTTATTCATACACGATTTGAAATATATAGCCGGTAAATTTGACAGATTCAATAAAGCCGGCGGGGATAAACCGGATTTTTCGGGTATGTATGAATTTTTAAAAATGCAGATAGAAAAAAAGATTATTAAGGACGAAAATAAATTAAAAAATTACAGATATTACGCATTTTTATCTGCGGCCAGGCGTGAAAAGCTGGCGGGTCTGATTAAGAATATTAAAACCGATATACTAGAGCCGAAAATCGCGACTTACTCGTCAAGGTTCGCCGATTTAAAGCCGCTGCAGGCTGAAATGGCCGAAAAAAATAAAAACGAGCAGCAGCGCGCCATTCTTAAAAAGTTCAGTTTTTTAAACGAGAAATTACAGAAAATGAATATTACTCTCACGCCTAAAAGCGAGTACGATATAATATTCAAAAAATTGAATATAAATAATAATTGAACGTTTGAAAAAAGATTTTAATATTCAGGCGGGATTTTTATTTAAGGCTATTCGGGCATTCCGGCTTCGTACCATTCCATTATTTTATCGTAATCGAACGGCAGGTATTTATTCATGCGGCCTCCGGGCTGTACTGCCCTTTTAACGAGAACGCCGCGCGTATAGACTTCGAGGTAGTTTGTTAACGGCACGTCGGGGGTTATTTCGGCGTTATGGCATTTAACGCAGCTTTCATCGATGAGTGTTTTTAAGTTCATTGTAGGAAGTTTAGAACTTACGTAGCGGAAATTAGTCACCGGGATTTTTACAGCGGCGGGTTCATCGATCAGGCTCAGGGCGGAATCGCGCGATCCGCTGCAGCCGGAACCGGCGCCTGAAGCGAAAGCGAGGGCGGCCGATAAAAATAAAATATAGCGTTTAAATTTTGAATTTAGCATCATATTAATATTATCGGCTTTGATATTCTAATTTTAAGATTTTTTATTGAACGAAAAATCTTTTTGGTATCTTTTCGTATTTTAAGCTGGTAGTTTGTGGCAGGGCGCCAGACAAATTTTTTCGGGGACTCGTTCAAAA
>JAKPTH010000337.1 GCA_029571125.1 bacterium | reverse complement strand
TTTCTTTCTTTGAGCCAGCTTTCTATTTTATCTACGGCGTAACCCGGAAATCCCGAATTGACTATGCAGACGAAAATGCTGAATTTTACGGGCGACCTTAATTTGAGGCGCGCGAGCGAATCGAGCATGGCGAACGAATCTTTGCCGCCGGAAAGCGCTACCAGCACTCTGTCGCCTTCGTTGATCATGTTGTAATGCTCTATGGCAAGGCCTACGTTGCGATATAGTGAATACCTGAAATTGCTCATCTGAATCACGCCGTTATAATTTTTGCCGGCCGGTCGAATAAAAAAATTTAACGGATTAAGCTCCGTTAAGAAAATCGTCGTTGAGGCTGTAAAATTTACCGGCCCTGCTGGATACTGCCGATATGATAACATAATAAGCGCTTAAATTCAACCCCGGATATAATAAAATCCATAATAAAATAACTTGACAAGCGCTAAGGTTTTTATGTATATATACTATGGAAGTTTGATTTGCGGCCGTTTTTTTGACGGCATGAACGCCGCCGCGCTTATAAAAGCCGAAAAGAATTTAACCATCCGCATTCTGCGTCAGCTCGAAAGGAGCTTTATCGTGAGTCACGTCTGGACCCCTGATGTTAAAAAGCATAATCTGCACCTCCAATGGAACGACACCGCCAAAGAAGCATATCTATACGAAAAACAGCCCGGAAATAAAGTTCGCTGCTGTTTGTGCCCTCGCCGCTGCATTATGGCGCCCGGTAAAACGGGTTTTTGCAAAGTGCGTAAAAACATAGGCGGAAAACTTTTCGCTCAGTCTTACGGCAAAGCCACTCACGTTACGGTGGAACGCATCGAAACCGAAGCTATTCACCATTACAACCCCGGCGGGCGTATCCTTTCGCTGGGCAATTTCGGATGCAACCTCGATTGCGATTACTGCCAGAACTGGATGTACTCCCAGTTCGAATACTCTTCGCCGGAACATATCTATGACTATTCTTCAAAGCAGGTTATCGATATGGCCGTTTCAAATGACGTAAAAATACTGTCATGGACCTATAACGATCCGGCCGTATGGTTCGAATTCGTCATGGACACCGCGCGCGAATCCAAAAAATTCGGCCTTAAAAATCTATTCAAATCGGCTTTCTTTCTTACCAGCGAAGCGGTCGGCGAACTTATAAAAGTCATAGACGTGTTCGCCATTTCCATTAAAGCCATGGACGAAGAATACTACAAAAAATTCACAAAAGGATGGCTGCCGCCCGTGCTTGAAAATACCAGACAGGTGCACCGTTCTGGAACGCATTACGAAATAAGCAACCTGGTCGTTACGGGCCTTACCAATAACAACGACAATTACGATAAAATGATAAATTTTATACTTGGCGATCTTTCGCCTGAGACCGCGATACATTTTACGAGGTTCCATCCCGATTATAAATATATGGACAATGTTAAAACTCCGCTCGAAGATGTAATGGCGGCCCGCGACCGCGCCCGTGCGGCGGGCATAAAATATCCTTACGTGGGTAACGCCTTCGATTGCGACGGCCTTAATACATACTGCCCGTCGTGCGGCGAGCTGCTTATAAGGCGATACGGCCTGAACACATACGTAAAGCCGGCTATAAGCGATAGCGGAAAATGCAATAAATGCGGCTGCCAGACGCCCGTAATTCACATAGACCAGTCAGGCCGCCAGCCGGAAGATATAGATTAAGGAGCGGCTTGAGTTTTATGAAAACATATAGATATAAATGGACGCCTGAATATTACCTTCTTCACCTTCAGTTCAATAACCCGCAGCATAAAGTTTTTGAAGCCGTAGTTACGCGCAATTTCGTAAACGGTTCAACCAGAATAGAAAAGGAAACCGTAAAAGACGGCGTGGAAAGCCATAGAATACTTATTTCACGTTCTCATCCCAAGGAAACCGATTTCGTAGTGGAATATCCGGATACGCTCGTTTTAGAAATTTTCGAACTCGACGATAGGGCTTACTATCCCGTAGAGCCTATTTATAAAGGCTGACTCGATTTCAAAAGCGGCCTTTCAGCTTTAAAATAATTTTAAAAGCAAATAAATAATATTTTATAAAAAGACCGGGGCAATCCGGTCTTTTTTTCACTAATGGGGTTCGGAAAAGTTTAAAGTTGCATTTTATTAAAAAATTCCTATATTTAATAAGCTTTTGAAAGTTGATTAAGTA
>JAKPTH010000324.1 GCA_029571125.1 bacterium | reverse complement strand
TCTGCCTGATTCGGCAGAATTTAGCCTTCCAATTCGTTATATTTTAACCGAATTGGGCCGGATTGTCAAGCGGAATGAAAAGTATGTTTTGTAAGTGTCGATTTAATCGATAGATAGACGATCGAGACTGATCACTTTTATGATTTAATAAGGGATTGCGGTTCTTTATATGCGCGGTATGTGTTTCTCAAGATTGTGGCTGGGAAGTGGTACCGCCGATTCGGCTATTTTGTGCCAATTTGATATGAGAATGAAAATATTTACCATGCGTGCGTTAATTATTCTAATAAACATATAACGCACGCATGTTTTGTAATTAAAGTAATCCTAATTTATATTTTACAGCGGTTTGAAGCAGTTGAGAAAAATTCAACTTTTTTTCAACTGCTTTATCGTTAAGCCATTTAGGTATAGTTAACGTTTTTTTTATGTATGCATTGTTTAATTCATCTCTTACGGGCGGCATCCATACTGCTATTAAAGTTGGAAATGAATGCTTAGGTATGTTAAGTTCTTCCGGTTTGCTTGGAATTGGTATAATTTCTTTATCATCTTCCAAATTGTATAAATGCAATTCTAAAGATTCTTTGGCCATTTTTAAAGCATCGTCGAGACTTGATCCCTCTGTTATGCAACCAGGAAGATCGGGAAATGTTACAATATATTTTCCTCTGCAATATTCAAAAATTGCCGGAAATATATAGCTATCCTTATATTTAGACATTGTGCCTCCGCTCCTTCTTCACGACTATTTCAAGTCGTCCTATATATTTTTATTATCTAACTGGTAGTTCATTCCGCTACTAAATGCTAAGCATATAATTATTTAATTCCTGCTTGTTTTAAAATACTATTATATGTTTTGACATCAAGGTCTTTTTTGGGGTGCGGAATTGTGACTTTTCCTTTTTTTGAGGATGGTATAAATGTACATGTGAGCCTCTACTGTTTTTAATTATCCATCCATCATCGTTGAGTTTTTTTAAAACCTCGCTAGAAGAATAACTTGGCATGAATTAGCACCTACTTTTTAGGTTATTATATTCATATTATAACACGTATTTTTGATACGTGTCAAGTTGTTTTTTGACCCTCTAACTGAAGTTTTTTAACCGCCCAGGCCTGCATCTGAATTTTAAGATTTTTCATCTCGCGATATTTCGCGATCGCCTCGAGGTCGATCGTCACGACCTTTGCAAGCTCGGTTTCGAACAGTTCAAGAATCTGCGCTTTTGACATCACTATCGTTTCAATGCCGTGCTCGATGCTTTTCTTGCCGTTAACGCCGCCCGTGCGCGCGGCCCACTTCGCCGCCTGACCGGATTTGCGGACTGATAGCGGCAGCCGATAAACACGCTTGCGCTGCTCCGGGTCCATGTTGGTTGGTATCACGAGATCGCGGCGCTTGAAATTTTTATAGAATTGGCCGGCAAAGGTTTTAATATGTTTTATGCCGTTATCATCGAGGTTGTCCGTAAAATTGGTCGCTATGATATCGCCGGCGGGATCGAAGTCGACTATCGAAAAAATTATGAACTCTTTCGCCAGGTCTATGCCTGCATCGGAAAGTTCTTTAACGAAATATTCGACGCTCAGATATGAAGATTGGCCGCCAACGGCTATTGTCGTAATGTCAAAGTTGCGGTTGACTTCCTGCAGAAGATCGGTATAAGAAGTTTTTTCGGCGAAGAGCATGACGTGCGCATACTTGCCGCCGATCCAGCGGTTGCCCTTATCGTCGTCATCGAAACCGAAATCGCGGTATTTGAAAAGGCCTGATTTGACCATCAGGACGAACATATTCGAGACGATGTTGTAGGCATCGCCCTTTTTATTGGCCCCTACACGGTCCATCGTGTCTTTGATGTAGTACCAGAACGAACGAAGATTGCCTATATCGAAAGGTTTTTCGCCTGCTTTAATGTATTCGTATGTCTGCCATATAACGTTTTTGATGAAAAGCGATTTGTTTATGTTCTTGGCGCTTTTCCCGAATTCTTTTATCAGTTCGTTGCTCGACATCTTCAGGATCGGTTTTTTATAATGCTTTATGCCTAGCTTTTTCAGGATTTCTTCGGGATCAAGGCGGGCCAGTTCCCTGGCATAAGCTATCAGACGGGAGGTATAATCTGGTTTCGGATTCATCGGGGCCGCTCCGCTGACGAAAGGTCTGCTATGGCCTTCTTTACGAGCTCTAATAACTGCTGGTCAGTGATGATGGATGTATCCACGCCTTTTGATTCAAGCCATTTTTTGAAGTGATAGCGGGACTGAAGTTTTGCGAACTCGTCAAAAAGTGCGTTGGGCGGTTCAACTGTATTTTCCGATATCCAGCGGTCTATAGCCCATTTAGGGAAGCGCAGCAGCGTTCCCAGTTTGGTATATGGTATTTCGTTGTTCGAAACTTTTTTATAGATCGTGGCTTCGGTTATGTCGAGATATTTCGCCAGTTCTTTTATGGTCATAACTTCGATGGACATAGCAGCTCCTGTTAGGTGGCTTTTCTGGACTTAAGTTCGATCTCTAATCGCATATCGAGGGCATCGGCTATTTTTTCAAGCGTTCCTATCGTTATTTGCCTTACACCTTTTTTACTGAGCTTCGATAAAACCGCCGCGCTTATTCCCATTTTTTCGGCAAGCCCGGCTTGCGTCAGAGCGGATGCCTGGCATATGCCCTTAGCTTCCAGTATGTTTTTTAAGGCGACAACAAATGCCTGACCGTTGTTTTCTGCGATCGTCGCGGTGATGTACTCGGCAGCCAGTTTGCGGGATTTTAACTCTTTCATCAAGAATTTATGATAATTTTGGGTTTGATCTTTTTTCATTGATTAAGCGGCCTTTTTAGATTTTGAAACGTTTGCTCCAGACGGATTTTTAACCGCTTCTGACAATAAAAATACTACAAGTTGATTTAAGCTCACGCCTTCTTCTTCGGCAAGCTCCGCTAATTGCCTGTGAAGTGTTTTGGGAGTGCGTGCAAGTATTCGCCCGCTATATTGTTTTTCGGTCGACGGAGTAGGTATCTTCATTCCTTCTTGAGTAGCCACTTTAAGCCACATTTTTTCAACTATTTTGATTTCTTTTATGGCTTCTTCTTCGGTATCGCCAAATGCCGAAGCTCCGGGAAGGTCGGGAATGATCGCAATATATCCTTTGTCTTCTTCGCTATAGAATAGCTTAATCGGATAACGCATATGTTACTTAACCTCCAAATCATAAAATTCTATTATCTTTAATAGCTGCCTTACCTGATAAGGTTTTGCCTTTCCGCCGTAGTTCTGGAAATTTAGCAGCTCGATAACTCCTGCGCGCCGGTATGTTTTATGGCTGCCTTGTACGGCTTTCAACGTAAAACCAGCCATTTCGGCGAGCGCGCATATCTCTTCAAATCTAACATTTTCTGGCGCGTTTTTAATTTTGGAGTATAGCTTTTCCTTTTTAGTCATAAATAAATGATAGCATATGCGATAGCAAAAGTCAAGAGATTTCGGTTAACATATTGTCCGTTATCAGACTCGGTCTCCGAGAACAAAATTCAGACTTTACAGCACTTTTCGGAATATTCGAAAAATATTTTTAACCCTTCTATATCAGCCCTGAAATATATTTCAAGTTTTACGCGCCTTTTCGCCCGCGCCGCGGCGGATCCTGGCGCCGCCCAAAAACGCCTGGAAATTGGGGTTGTCAAAACAACTCTGGTTTAATGGTATCTTTCGGCAAATTCGATTAAAGCCTGGCTTATAATATCCTGCTGTTTGAACTGAGGATGCTTTTCAATAAAGTCCGTTATTTTTTTGATAGCGCTTTCATATAACTTATAGGTTTTTAGTGTTAGATTGCCGTGCAGCGCGCGGGCGTTTATCTTTAATTCCGGTATTTCTATTACGTTTTTTTGTTTTTTCTCATACCAGTCAATAACTTCAGCCATTTTACTTTTCATGTTTAATATTTCTTCAAAGGCTTTGAAGTTATTTGGATTTTTAAAAAGTTGGATTTCTTTGCTATCAACAAAAGTTACACTTTCGTTTAACCCTTTATTTTCCTGAGTTCCAACTTTAGTATTACTTTTGTTGGAAACGGGATCGGCTTCTTTTAAAACTTTTGTTGGTTTTTTATCGGCCCCTTGTTTTTTTGCTTTTCCAACTAAAGTTGTACTTTTGTTTAAAACTTTGCTTCCGGGCTTTTTAACAGAAGTTATACTTTTGTTGGTTGCTTTCATAGGTTCAACTCCATAATAATTTTAAGAATTTCTGATTTTGCTTTTCCAACTAAAGTTATACTTCCGTTGGATTCGGTTTTAAACTTTTGTATTACTTTTGTTTAATATTTACTGCGGCCTTTAAACAGAAGTTATACTTTTGTTATAGCGGTTTTATGACCGGCTTCATTAATTATCGGCCTTTTTTGTTTTGACTTTAAACGGCTTCGGCCGCGCCGGCATAAATGCTGCAATTATTATAGAGTTCTTCTACCGCTTCAACTTCCGGAACGAATAACGGATTATAGTTCTTCAGTTGGGCCACGGTTAACTTTGCTTTTGCCAGCAGCGTATCAAAACTTTCCTTAAATAGGTCCTGTAAATATTTTATTTTGTTTAAAAAACCTTCCTGGGCGCTTTCTATTACTTTCAAGGTCTGCTGCGTTAATGTTTTCTTTTCTTCGGCTTCACGCTGTTTTTGCTCGCATATGATCTCATCCTGGGGCCTGACATCAAAAGGAAAGTTAGGATTGTCGAGTTTATGGTATATGCTAGTATGGCCGAACAATACTGCATGAGAATAGTTTTTGATATTGAAAATAGGCTTGTATTTTGTATTTTTCATATTTGATGAGGTTTTGTTAAATATTATAGAGCGGCAATAATCGTCTATGATTTCCGGATCAATATTTCTAGTTTTAGCCTTATATATAAACTTGTGTATTGTGTCCTGCTCACCCTGGCTATATTTTTTAAACTCTGGAAGTTGCTCCATCGTTTTAATATATTGTTTATCAATATCAGGTTTGATATCTTTAATCCCGTGTTGTTTTATTTTAATATTTTTAGGTGATTCGTTCATTCGTTCTTTTATATAAACATTGTTCTGTTTATGTTGTTCTGATAGAATGAATGAATTTTTAGATAAATCTTTAGGACGATCATTAACGTCTTTATCTTCTTTAGAACCTTCTTTAGATATATATATAGGTGGTGCTAAAATAGCGCTCTGGGTCGCGGTGCCAGGGTGCCGGTCTGATAAATCCGGATTTTCAAGGAATGTTATTTGCGGAAATAAGCCGGCCTGATTTATGGCTATAACCCCGCGATTTTTTAATCGGTTTATTATTCTTTGAATAGGTTTGAAGGTTGAATACGATTTAGACAGGAGCTTTAAAAGTCCGTCTTTAACCGTTCCGGTTAAAAGCAGAAAATTTTTGTTTTCATAGGTAAGTT
>JAKPTH010000474.1 GCA_029571125.1 bacterium | reverse complement strand
ATGAATATCCCTTTCAGGCTTAAATCCGAAGAGCTCGAAGAAAAATTCATAAAAGAGGCTAAAGCGGCGGGCATGATCGGCCTTAAAGGCCATCGCTCGGTAGGCGGCGTACGCGCTTCCTTCTATAACGCCCTTCCTATTGAATCGGCTAAAGCTCTGGTTGATTTTATGGACGAGTTCGAAAAGAAAAATTCATAATCAGCAATAAATAAAAGCTCCCCGGGGCCGGCGCACGAAGGTCATTATCGACTTTTTCGGCGTGCGGCCCGGGCTAAAAAAAATAAAAAAACAGGTTTTTTGCGCTGCAAAAAGTCTGTTTTTTTATGCCGCGGGTTTATATCGTTTTTTATTTATCGTGCCTAATTATTTTCTTTACAATTATAGAAATTTATGATATTATTTTTGCGTTCTTCGGTCAGATGTAAACGGCAAATACGTCAAGACTGAAGACTGGTGAGAAAATCACTATAATTGTAAGGAGGAGTTTATGCCGAAGTCTGGTAAAAACAATTTTATCAACCGTAAACCCCAAGAAAAAGGTTTTTTCAAAAAAAGTATCTTTTATGTCACAGTGTTATTGAGCGTAGCTCTAATAATTTTTTTAGGCAACCTTAATACGCCTATACAGGCCCAGGGAACAGTCGAAACTCAGGCCCCTGCGGCCGTTCAACCTGCGGCAACTCCGGCTCCTGCGGCAGTTCCCGCTCCGGCTTCTATTGAACAGGCCCCCGTGGTAACGCCCGTCAAGGTCGCAACCGTTCCGATAATTTGGTGGATCGCTCCTGTGGCTTCTCTTTTTGCTCTTATCTTCGCGATTTATTTCTATAACGCCATGATGGGCGCAAATCCGGGCAGCGCGCGCATGCAGGAAATCGCCGGTTTCGTACGCGAAGGCGCCATGGCATATCTTTTCCGTCAGTATAAAATAGTTTCCATGGTGTTCGTGGTTCTCGTGATAATACTTACCATTCTTGCATACATAGGCGCGCAGAACCCGTTCGTGCCGATCGCGTTTCTAACCGGCGGTTTTTTCTCGGGACTCTGCGGATACCTTGGCATGAAAACCGCCACCAACGCATCTTCGCGTACCGCTCAGGGCGCCAGCGAAGGTCTTAACCGCGGCCTTACCGTCGCGTTCCGTTCAGGCGCAGTCATGGGCCTCGTAGTAGTCGGCTTCGGCCTTCTCGACATTTGCGCGTGGTTCTGGCTCCTCGACAAACTTGTATTTACTGCCGAACACATGGCCAGCGGCCTTCGCATGTTCGGACTCACTTTCGTTCCGGCCGGCTGTACTGAAGTTCAGAAATGGTCTGAAATCACCACCACCATGCTTACATTCGGTATGGGCGCTTCCACTCAGGCGCTTTTCGCGCGCGTGGGCGGCGGCATATACACTAAAGCGGCAGACGTAGGCGCCGATCTCGTTGGTAAAGTCGAAGCGGGCATCCCCGAAGACGATCCGCGTAATCCCGCTACTATAGCGGATAACGTCGGCGACAACGTCGGCGACGTAGCCGGCATGGGCGCGGACCTTTATGAATCGTATTGCGGCTCCATACTCGCCACCGCGGCTCTCGGCGCAGCTATAGGCTCGGAGATGGGCAGCCCCGCCGCTTCCATCAACTACATAGTGGCTCCGATGATAGTCGCCGGTATCGGCACGTTCCTTTCGATAATAGGCATGTTCATGGTTCGCTGCCGCGAAGGCGCCGACCAGATAGAACTTTTACGCGCGCTTCTTTTCGGAACGCTCGGCTCTTCCGTTCTTATTGTAGCGGTAGTGGCCGGTATGGCTCATATGGGCATGATCAGCTGGGGACTTTTCGGTTCGGTAGTGGCCGGTCTTTTTGCCGGAGTGCTTATCGGGCAGTCCACCGAATATTTCACATCGGATTCTTACGCTCCCACGCAGGGCATAGCCAATCAGGCTAAAATGGGCCCAGCGACGGTCATCATCGACGGCCTTGCCGTCGGCATGTTTTCCGCCGGATGGCCTGTAATAATTATTTGTGTGGGCATACTCCTTTCGTTTGGCCTTCCCGGCGGATTTGATAATTTTAGCCTTGGTCTTTACGGCGTCGGCTTTGCCGCTGTCGGAATGCTTTCAACACTCGGCATTACTCTGGCTACCGACGCTTACGGCCCCATTGCCGATAACGCAGGCGGCAACGCCGAAATGTCGCATATGCCTCCCGAAGTCCGCCAGCGTACCGACCTTCTCGACGCTCTTGGAAATACGACTGCGGCTACCGGTAAGGGTTTTGCAATAGGCTCCGCAGCGCTTACGGCGATGGCTCTGCTTGCTGCCAATCTCGAAGAAGTTAAAATATGGGCGATTCGTTACGCCGAACAGTCCGCGGACAAATTGTTCCACTTGAAGGGCCAGGTATTCGCTGTCGACCAGCTCAAACACATGGGCGTTCTCGATTTCGTACGCGTTTTCGATGTTCAGCTGCTCAATCCTTACGTCCTGTGCGGCCTTTTCCTCGGCGGCATGATGGCGTTTCTTTTCTGCGCAATGAGCATGAAGGCCGTCGGCCGCGCCGCCGGCTCCATGGTAGAAGAAGTGCGCCGCCAGTTCCGCGAAATTCCTGGCATACTCGAAGATAAAGCGCGTCCCGATTATGCTAGCTGCGTCGCCATTTCAACCGCAGGCGCACAGCGTGAAATGATCATTCCTTCGCTTATGGCAATAGTTATTCCTGTAGCGACGGGACTAGTTCTCGGAATTAGTGGTCTTATCGGCCTTCTCGCCGGCGGACTTTCAACCGGCTTCGTGCTCGCCACAATGCTCAACAATGCAGGCGGCGCGTGGGACAACGCCAAGAAGTTTATCGAAAAGGGCAATCTCGGCGGTAAAAAACTTGCCGACGGCACAAAGAATCCTACGCATAGCGCCGCAGTTATCGGCGATACCGTGGGCGACCCGTGCAAAGATACTAGCGGCCCTTCGCTTAATATTCTCGTCAAGCTCATGAGCATGGTGGCTATCGTTTCTACGCCGGTATTTCTTAAATTCGGACCGGCCATACAGGCTATGCTCGGACTTCGTTAAGCCCGCTTTTACCCGCGCGGTCCGCTTCGACGGCGCGCGGGTTCGGGCTGAACTTTAAAAGCCGAAAAATCTTAATAAATAAAAGCGCCCGGAAAATTTCCGGGCGCTTTTATTTTACGTTAAAATATTTATCGGTT
>JAKPTH010000302.1 GCA_029571125.1 bacterium | reverse complement strand
TACTTATAATTGCCGATCATGCCGCAATGTTTTATTATCGTTTCTAAAAGACCTTTATGCCATCTTTCTCGCTGGCGGGCCAGGATGGTTAAATCCTCGGGCACCTGCGTCCAGCAGACTGGGTCGGGCAAAAAAAGAACCTTATAAGGCTTGTTTTTATCGCACATATAACGGTGGAGACGAACGATAAGTTCCATATCTTCGCCAACGCATCCCGTCAAGTACCCTCCGGCTTCGATAACGTTCTGCCTGTCAAAAAGGCCGAAGGCCCCTGAAATGATTAGAAGGCTGTTGGAAAACCTGCTCCAGCCAAGACGTCCGCACAAAAACGAACGGATATATTCAACGGTTTGAGATGCAGCGAGAAAACTTGAGGGCAGCACCGGTTCACGAACGCCGCCGTTTTCTATAACGCAGTCGTTGGCGACTCTCACCACGCCGCCGATCGCTATGGTATGCGATTCACTTTCAAGATAAGGCCTTACGAGTTTATATATTGAATCGCGCTCGATCAGCGTATCCGCATCGACGCTGCAAAAAAGTCTCGAACCGCAATAATTCAATCCGGCATTAAGCGCATCCGCTTTTCCTCCGTTCACTTTATCTATCACTATCAACCTGTTGTCAACGGTCGAACGGTAAGTGCTTATTACGGCCGAAGTCGGTATTTCGGAAATTTTTTTTATTTTGGTCTCGAAAAGGCCGAATTTGTCTATCAACCTTTTAAGCGTACCGTCGCCGGAGCCATCATTTACTACTATTATTTCGAGTTCAGGATAATGCACTTCTAAAAACGATGAAACGCTTTCGGTAATGGTTAGTTCTTCATTGTGAGCCGGAGCGATTATAGTTACGCTGGGGATAAGCGCGCTGTCGCGAGTTTGAGTTATAGAAACTTTCTGCCTTAAAGTTTGAGCGAAAAGCCTTTCAGCTGCTAAAAAAGTAAGGGCCAGATAGGAAAAATTAACGGTAAAAAAATAAATTATTATTAATATCTCCAGATAATAAACAAAATCAACAAGCGTTATCATAAATTCTCCGGACTTTAATTAAAACCTAATTTACAAACTTTATGAACTGAGGCTCGAAGCTCAAATATTTAGAAATTATCTCCACACCGCGCGAACCGCATTTTTTTAATGCGAATGCCGCGTAATATCTTACATCTTGATCTTCGTCACGCAACAATTTTTCCAGGACGCCGTATAAATATTGGCTTCCGCTAATTCCCGCCTTTTTTGCCAATTCTATTCTTACAGATAGATCTGCATCGCTAATAGCCATCTCGAGCGCTTCGGCTGATTTAAAATCATCCATAGCCACAAGGGATCTGACTGCGTCTATCCTTATATACCTGTTAGAATCGCTTAAAAGCGATTTTAAAATCAAAACGGATTCCGGCGACTTGCACCCGCGCAAAAGCACAACAGATGCTCTTCTAACATCTACATTTTCAGAACACGCCATACCCGCAAGCAGTGAATAAGATATTTTAACTCCACAAAGTTTATTAACGAAGTAACGATATACCCATCGTCTTTTGTCTCCAAAAAAAATATTAAGTTGCTCGTCCGCTTTGCGGCTGCCTATTTCGAAAAGAGCTTTTAAAGCGCTAAACTTGATTTCAATATTAAGGCTTTCGAGAAGGGGAAGCAAAAAATATTCAGCATCAATATCTTTTAGCATTGAAATTCTTTCTATCGCCAAAACCGCTTTCCACCAGAAATAGCTGTAAAAAGCTCTAACGTCTTCAACGAAAAAACCTAGTTCTTTATATAAAGCTCTAAGCGCGGCACGTTTTTCTTCGATTTGCGTTTCACCGAACGAAGCGATGACTTTTTTAATAACATTTTTACTTAATCCGGATTTTTTAAAACTTTCAATATCCGCTTCGCCTTTCAAAAATTTTTCGACTAAAACTATAGAATCGGATTCATTTTTTAATTTACGGCTCTTCAGATAGTTTTGTATTAAAACCAGCGACATGTGGAATAAGAACATTAAAATTAGAATAAAGCCCAATACCAAAAGTACCGCTTTAATGTACATCAAAGCATATTTACTGAATTCAACTACTTTTAAGGGCGCAACTTGCATAAATCGATCCGTTCTATTAAATTTTAATTAGAATGCAACAAAACTAAATTCATCGCCATTAATAACAACATTACGACGACAAAGTAAAATCGATTTGTTTATTTTGTTTATTATGTTTAAACAATCGAAAAACGTTATTGATATTCAATTATATTTTGGCACTTAAGAAATGATCAAAATTTGCACTTAACGATAAAGGTTATTTATGAAAAGACCTTCGGTTTTTAATTTGACTATAAAAGTCAAATTTATTTATTTCTTAATTGTGATTATAGCAAAAGTTTAATTAAAATGCAATAGGAATTATTTTAAAATATCAAAAACAATTCTTGACAAATTCCCCATTTTTGTATATAATTTAGTAACCAAAAATTTTATTTTGACAGGAGAGTGAGTTATGCCTAATCCAAAGCATAAACATAGTAAAA
>JAKPTH010000278.1 GCA_029571125.1 bacterium | reverse complement strand
CGTGACGAATTTATTGTTGAAAAGCGACATGCCTTTTACGACTTCAAAAGCCGGGCATTTAAAAGAGAACTGCGCTCCCACCAGGACCGAATGCGACGGCTGGTATGAATATTCGACCCGCGTTTCTTCGTCGTGCGAGTCTATCGAATAATAATCCTCGCCGGATTTAAAATCGTACATTGCGTTGAGCCTGTTGAGCTGTTTGGATACCCCGCCGCCTATATATTCGTAGCCTCTCAAAAGCTCTATAAAATTATTGATGGATCCGGTTTCGTTGAGCAGTACGAATATCTTGTCGTTTACTATTATCACCTTTTCGGCGCCGTCGGAATTGACGTCGAGTGTGTAAACGCCTTTGCTGTTGGCCCGAAGCTCGTTTAGGCAGTTCAGGTGCGTGCGCGCTTCGGTAAGGGAATCCACGAGCGACATTTTCGAGTCGATTTCCGCCGGGCAGCCGAACGAATGTTCATAAAGCATCGCCGTCATTTTAGATAGTTCTATTATAGGATTGTAAGAAATTTTTTCGCGGTCCGCACGCAGCAGGCTGGCGCACAATTTTTTTGAATCGGCCAGCTTCTGGGCGTAAGAGTATACAGCGTCAAGACGTTTTTTAAACGCAGCCGAGGACGTAGCTCTCTCGTAATGATCGGGCGTTTTATAGCCGCATGAGCGTTTCATCGCGGACGGAGCGATGATCTGCGAATTGTCGTTGTCGGTCCTGCTGTGGTTTTCATCGTGCCATTTCTCGTAGGTGACTGCCTGGAAATATTTGTTTTCCGAAAGAAATTGCATAAAGTTCAATATGATTTCGGACACTTTGCCGAGGTCGAACAACGGTTTCAGCGATATGCTCGAGATGTCCGATAGGTCGAATTTCAGCGTGACGAGAGAATTCCTGTCGAAATTTACGAAAGACTTGAAAGCGTTTTGCACGAACTTGTAAAATATGCTTTCGTTGTTTTCATCGAGCGCTTTTTTAAAATATTCTCCGAATTCGCAAAATTCGCTGAACGCGAAAAAGTCGCTCCCGTCGGATATTATTTTTTTAGGTATATATACGAGCCTGGATATGGCCTCTTCGTTGACGCGGCTCTTTTTGTCGAAAGACTCCACCAGCGAATTGACCGCCGATTGGTTCAAATAGCGGTCCTGGAGTATGAAATATTTATAATTATACTCCCCTATCACTGAAAGCAGCTCTTTTGAAAAACAGTCTTGCGAGAATACGAAGCCTTTCGGGAGATGATCGAAAACCTGCTTTATATAATGCTTGTGGCCGGCGACCTGGTCCGAAGCTATTTCCTTGTCTAAAAAAGTGAGCGCGCAGTTGGAAAAGGAGCTTCCTAAAAGCTCTATTTTTCCGGAAGCCACGAGCGAAATCATTTTCTCTACGAATTTGTAATTGTGCCATAAGAGCGCCGACATCGTGGCGCCGCTCAATTTAAAGTTGACCGGAATGCCGGGGTTTTTGTCCACGTATTCGACTATCGGAATAAGCACGCGGTTCAGCTCTTCGCGCATTTCAGGCTTGAAAAACGCGTCATAGCAGAACAGGATGGAAATTTTCAGCGGCAGCGAGGCCGACTTATCTATATTTAAAAATTTTTTAATCAGAGATAACACTTAACGGATACCTTTATACCTTTCTTTTTTTACGACTATATTACTTTATGCATATAAATTGCGCATTATTAAAAATGGTTCGGCTATTTGAGCTCTATATAAAAGTCGATGCCGGCGGAAAGTTTTTCTATCGATCTTATTTCCCTGATAAATTTTTCGGAAAAATTTATCTTTTTATTAGTGGCGATAGTCAATTCTCCGATTTTTATAAAAAGCGGAATCGAGCCTTCATAGCGTTCGGTGAGACGTTTTATCAAAACCAGCCCTTCGGGGGCCAATGCGTTTTCTTCGGCTTTTATATATGCCGAAAAACTGTAGCTGGCCTCTATGTAAGGCGCTATTTCCTTCAGGACTAAAATGTTTTCGCCCCCGGCGGGTCCGGCTGCGGCGGAAAAGTCCATAGCCTGACGTTTTTCACAAATTTCAAATTCGAAGAAAACTATGTCGCCTTTCGCCAGAGAGTTGATTTTTTTCAATAATTCCTGCGGAACGAATAATTTAATGACGTATTCGCCTATAACGTCGAAAGGGTCTTTTAATTCAAGTTCCGCGATGAGAGGGTTGTAATTATATATTTCGCCGTACGACTTTACCGTCTGGCCGGCCGGCTCGCATTGCGCTGAGTCGCCAGCGCTTCTGGAGTAATCGCTTATCGAGATACGTTTAATGTGCTTTAAAATACAGCTGCGTTCGTCGTCGAGGAAAAAGGCGCTCTTTTCGCCCGCCGGAGCCTGCGGCATAAATTTCCTTTCGCCGATGCCCCGGTTCGCGGCGCCGGAAAAAGGCTTTAAAAAGTTTATCTGGCCAGCGGCTTCGTTTTTGTCGTTAACGCGCTTACGCGTGAAAGCGCTGTTTTTGAAATCGGCGAGTATTCTCTCGCGTGACATTCCGGCAGCTATTGAGTCGAAAGCGCCGCACCTTACCAGCGGCTCGAGGTCGGTTATTTTAACGCGCCCTCCAGCTTCGACCACGCGCGCTATGAAGTCGTTTATGCCCACGAAAGGGCCGTTGCGGTCACGCTCGGCGATTATTTCGCTTGCGGCGTTCACCGAAACGAGCGCCACGCTGGATAACCCGTGCACCATCGCGGGGGCGCCGGAGCGCGTTTCTATGCCGTGATATAGCCCGGAAGAATTGATATCTACTCCGTAAACCGCTATGCGGTTGCGTTTTAAAAAATTTATCTTCACGCCGTAGTCCGGCCCTCGGTCCCTTATATCGTTATTTAAAAGCGATACCATATATTCGAGCGGATAGTTCGCCATAAAATACGCCATATAATAGGCCACGCGCGAATAGGCCGCGGAGTGGGCTTTGTTAAAGCAATATCTGGCGAATTTGGATATCAGGTTGAAAATCTCTACCGCTTTTCTGGCGTCTATTTTTTTTATCCTCGCGCGCTGCAGGAAATTTTCTCGTTCGAGCTCGATTTTATCCTCGGCTTTTTTTGACATTATTTCCCTGAATATATCGGCTTCTGAATATGAATAATCGAAAACGTCCGTCGCTATGCGCATTATCTGTTCCTGAAAAACTATCAGGCCGTAAGTTTCCTTTAATATAGGAGTCATGCTCTCTAAAGGATATTCTATCTTTGCCCGGCCGCTTTTTCTTAAAGCGTAATCGGTCAAAACGTTCGCCTGAATCGGCCCCGGCCTTATCAGCGCGATGGCCGCCGCCAGTTCTTTTATGCAGCCCGGTTTCAGCTGCGGGAGAAATTTTCTGAAAAGCTGCGTTTCCAGCTGAAAAATGCCGTAAGTCTCGCCGGAAGATATCAGCTCGAATGTTTTTTTATCGTCCAGCGGTATTTTTTCGATGTCGATCGACACGCCCCTGTATTTTTGTATCGCGTCTCTTATCTGCTCTATTTTTTCAAGCGCATTTATGCCCAGAAGGTCTATTTTAAGATAGCCCAGCTCGTTGAGCACGTTCATTTCAACCGCGGTGACGTTCATCTCGCCGTTGGGTTTCGAAAGCGGCAGGTTGTCGAAAAGGCCCGTCGGCGAAATGACGATCCCGCCCGCGTGTATCGAAACCTGCTTTATATTGTTCAAGAGCGAACGCGCGATTTCGCAAAGATCGCGCACCCTGCTTTCGGCGTTATAGAATTTATTCAATATGCTGTTTAAAAATATGCCTTCGAACGTTATGTCAGGATTATCGGCCACGGACCGGTTAAATACCGGCGCGATATTTTTAATCAAATTATCGGGGAAGCGAAGTATTTTAACCAGTGAATTGAAAAGCGCTTTGTGCTTGAAATGGCTGAACGTTATTATCTGCGATACGCGGTCCTTGCCGTATTTAGACGCGGCGTATTCTATTATTCTGTAACGTTCCGACGATGCGAAATCTATGTCTATATCGGGCATTTTAACGCGTCCCGGATTTAAAAATCTTTCGAACGTTAGCTGATATTCTATGGGATCTATTTTAGTTATTCCCAGAAGGTAGCACACCAGGCTCGAACATGCCGAGCCGCGTCCGGGCCCCACCGGTATCGAGTTCTGCCGGGCGTAGTTGACCAGGTCCCACACGATTAGAAAATACGAAGAAAAATCAAGCTTTTCGATAATATCCAGCTCGATATTAAGCCTGTGCTCGTAAAGCTCGTAATTTATGTCCTTTAAAACGCTCAGCCTGTTTCGCGTTAAAAAAGACAGGTAGCCGTGCTGCGTAAAACCTTCCGCGGCAGGGTATTGCGGTATAAGAAAGCCTTCGCGGGGTATTTCGACGTTGCATCTGAACGCAAGATCGCGGGCGTTTTCAAGCGCGCTCTGAATGTGGGCGAAGGCTTCCGACATTTCCTGAGAAGATTTGAAGTGAAAATTGCCCGTTCCGCTTAACTTTGCGCAAGCCGTATCGAAATCCATTTCGTTTCTGAGTGCGTAAATCGCGGCGAATCCTTTCAACCGGTCGCAGGGCGCGAGGTACTGGCAGTTGTTCACGGCAACCGGCTTGATATCGTATTTTTTTGCAAGTTCGAGAAAAAGGAGGTTCGCGTCGTCTTCGTGCGCCACGCTGTCTTTCCAGAGCTCGAAATAAAGCCTGCCGGCGCCGAAGTTTTCTATGTATCTTTTCAGGAACCTGTCTGATTCGCCCGGAAATTTCATTGAATTCAGCTTATATACGGCCGAAGAGACGTTCGAAAAAGCGCATATCAAGCCCTGCTGATATTTGAAAACCGTTTCGCTGGAAACGGGGGTGCGGCCCGCGGAAAGGTTTATCGAGTTTATTATCTTGAAAAGATTTAAAAGGCCCGCGTAGTTTTTGCAATAAAGCGTTATCCGGTGGCTCAATTCTTTTTTTTCGCCGGAAGCGGTTATTTCGTCGCGGACGTCTATGGCCGCGCCGATGATAGGCTTGATTCCGTTTTTGCGGCATTTGACGTAAAAGTCGTAATATCCTGAAACGTTGTTCAGATCGCAGATCGCCAGATAGCTGTGAGCGCGTTCGGCCGCGCATGCGACAAGATCGTCTATCTTGACGCATGAGCGCAGGACGCTGTGATCGGTCTGACATTTTAACGGCACGTACGATGCCGGTTCTCTATTAGGTGACATAAACAAGCCTTTTACTTTGCAGCGTTACAGCCCGTGCGCCGAGCACTGAACGAATCCGTTGTGGTTGAGAGAGTAGTTGCCGCCGTCGGGGCATTTCACGTCCACCGTTATATATTTAGCTTCGCGCAATTTTTGAAGGGCGAAAGTTTCGGCGTTCATTTCGACGATATTGTTTTCGTTGTACTTCTGGATGCCTTCGTCTATTATTTTTCGCTGCTGGTAGCAGTAGTACATTTTCTGCTCCTTGGTCATGGAGTTGAAATCCAGTTCCGATGACGCCTGCTCTTCGCCTTTGGCCGCCGGCTCGCCGCCCGGTTGGTTTCCGGGGTTGAGCTCCGTTTTAATCTCTTCGTCCTCGTTGGTTTTTTTGATGACCTCCGCGATTTTATTCGACATCGAAGCGTCAGCGCTGGCCTTTAATATGGCTTCTTTTTCGATTTCTTTGGCTTCGAGCGCCTTGATATATTGCTTGCAAAGGTCGCTGTATCTGAACGCGCGCTTCAGAATGTCGGATTTAAGGCCGAGCGACGA
This sequence comes from bacterium, assembly GCA_029571125.1. Classification (GTDB taxonomy): domain Bacteria; phylum Muiribacteriota; class UBA9980; order UBA9980; family UBA9980; genus UBA9980. The sequence continues at coordinate 1,065 of JAKPTH010000278.1, read as the reverse complement.
GGCGTATGAAAAATTTGAAAGCGCTTCGCGGTAGTTTTCCTGCACGAACAATATGAACGCCATGTAAAAATAACCTTCGGAGTTCTTGGGCTCTTTTTTGACCAGGTCTTTAATGAAAGCTTCGGCCTTTGAAATAAACTGCGGGTCCCTTTGTTTGACGAACTCGAACTCGGTATAGCAGGCCGTTTCATAAGCCGCTATGGCTTTGTAAGTGCGGTTTATCTTGAAATATTCGCCGGAAATATCAAAATATCCCTTTGCGTCTTCCGCCTTCAAATTGGATTCTTTCTGGGTTAAGATGGAGTCTTTAAGCGCCTCCAGATCGTATTGAAGCGTCGTGCCGTCGAACTTTTTCAGCTTTCCCGCGTCTTCTATGGAGGCAAGATCGAGCGGGAAAGAAACTCTGTCGCCGGCGGCGAACTCTTTTTTGCCGCCGTTTTGCTCCAATACGCCCTTAAGGTATAGCGACGAGCCGTAAACGTCGAAAATCAGCCGCTCTATTTTATCGTCCGCTTTGAACGTATAGCTTACCCTGTCGTCTTTGAAATCTATTCCCGGCGAAGCGTTCTTGATCTCTTCGAGCAGGGCTTTCGCTTCTTCGTTCTGCGGCTCCATATAAAGCGTAAAACCCGCGAAGTAAGCCGCGGGCAGGTACTGCTTGAGATTGAAATAGCATTTGGCCGTAAAAAGGTAGCCTTCTATATAAGCCGGATCGATCTGGCGTATATTGTTATATTCGATGAGCGCAGCGGCGTAGTTTTTTTTCTGAAAAAATTCGCCGCCTATGAAAAAATGCTCTTTTATGTCGTCGGAAAATTTCAGCTGCGTTTCCGCGGTGGAGCTTTCGGCCGCGGCGGCGGATCCGGCGGCGCATCCGGCGGCGCATAAGAAAATTAACGGCAATAACAAAAAGATTATTACCGTTTTGGAATATAGCTCGTCCGGATTTATGAATTTATTATAGGCCTTTTTTTTAAAGTCGAGTTTCATGCTTTCACGCGGGCTTTATCAGCCCAGTTTTTCACGGATCTTTGCGGCGATGTCTTCGGCCGCGTTGGTTATTTC
>JAKPTH010000262.1 GCA_029571125.1 bacterium | reverse complement strand
CAAATTTCATGATATCGGCCACAGGCACCCGATATCGACTACCATATCCGAAATCGTCGAAATTTTCGGCCGCCTGGGTTTTTCCGTCAGCGAAGGCCCGGAAATAGAGACCGACTACATTAACTTCGACGCGCTTAACGTGTTCGAATGGCACCCGGCGCGCGACATGCAGGATTCTTTTTACGCCGGCCCGAACGCGGTTTTGCGCACGCATACTTCGGGAGTTCAGATACGCACCATGCTTAAAAACGAGCCGCCTATTAAAATAGTCGCTCCGGGACGGGTTTACCGCTTCGACGAAGTGGACGCCTCGCACTCGCCCGTTTTTCATCAGGTGGAAGGCCTGCTCGTGGATAAAAAGACTAATTTCGCCGCTTTCAAGGGCATAATAACGTCTTTCTGCCGCGAATTTTTCGGAGCGGAAAAAAAGGTCGTATTCAGGCCTTCATATTTTCCGTTCACCGAGCCTTCGGCCGAAGTCGACGTCGAATGCATCAATTGTAAGGGCCGCGGCTGCGGAGTCTGCAAAAACAGCGGATTCCTCGAAGTGATGGGCGCCGGAATGGTCCACCCGAACGTGCTTCGCAACGGCAATATAGACCCCGAAATTTACCGGGGCTTCGCCTTCGGAATGGGAGTCGAAAGAATCGCCATGCTAAGATACGCCGTGCGCGATATCCGCGATTTTTACGTCAACGACCTGCGCGTGCTTTCGCAGTTCAAATAGCAGTTCCCGCGCGGAAGAACTTCGTCATTTAAGGCGCTTTAAAAGCCGTTATTTTTAATTGATATTTAAGGAGAAATCTATATATGAAAATATTGCTAAGCTCGCTGAAACAGTTCGTGGATCTCGACGGACTGGAACCGGCAAAAATAGCCGCGGATATCACCATGGGCGGACTCAAGGTGGACGCCGTGGAATACCTCGCCAGGGGCCTCGAAAACGTCGTTTGCGGCAGAATACTGAAGATCGAAAAGCATCCTAACGCCGAAAAGCTCACCGTCTGCACTCTCGACTGCGCTTCGGAAAAGCTCACTATAGTATGCGGCGCTAAAAATATGGCCGAAGGCGATATCGTGCCGGTGGCTAAAATAGGCGCGAACCTGCCCTGCGGCCTGGAAATAAAACCGGCCGAACTGCGCGGCGTTAAATCGTTCGGAATGCTTTGTTCGGAAAAAGAACTCGGGCTCGCTAAAGAATCGAGCGGCCTTATGATTCTTGATAAAAACACGGCCGTGGGCGAAAGTTTCGCCAGAGCCGCCGGCCTCGACGACTGGCTTATAGACGTAGACGTCACCGCTCAGCGCGGAGACGCCATGAGCGTTCTCGGAGTGGCGCGCGACCTGGCGGCGCTTTATTCTAAAGATCTTAAGATGCCTTCTTATAAACTCGCCGAAGACGGGTCGCATAAAACTTTAGATGCGGTCAGAGTCGAAATAACCGACAAAAAGCTTTGCCCCCGCTACATGGCGCGTGTCATAGACAGCGTAAAAGTCTGCCCTTCGCCGGCATGGCTTGCTAAAATAATAGAAAATATCGGAATGCGCCCGGTCAATAACGTCGTAGACGTCACCAATTACGTCAGCTATATGTTCGGCCATCCTTCTCACGCCTTCGATTATAACAAGCTATCGGGCGGAGAAATTATCGTCAGAAAAGCCGCAGCGGGCGAAAAAATGGAAGCCATCGATAACAAGGAATACGAGCTCGGCCCGGAAATGCTGCTTATATGCGATAAAGAAGCGCCCCGCGCGATCGCGGGAGTCATGGGCGGAAAGTTCAGCGAAGTATGTGAAACCACGTCTAAACTGCTTATAGAAGTGGCGGTTTTCAATCCGATATCGGTCAGAAAAACTTCCAAAAAATTATCGCTCGCTTCCGAATCGTCTCAAAGGTTCACCCGCGGGGTCGATATTAGCGACAGCGAATATATTATAAACGCCATCTCTTCGCTTATATGCGAGCTTTCGCCCGGCGCCGCGTGCTATTGCGGCGTATCGGACAACGGCGAAAAAGAACTTCCCGTAAAAGAAATTACAGTTTCGCTCGACAGGCTTAATGAATTCTGCGGCTATGCTTTCGGCGCCGAAGATATAACCGGCATTTTAAAGCGCCTCAATTTCCAGGTGAAACCGAACGGCGGCGGCTCTCTTGTCGTGAAAGCGCCCTCCTACCGGCATGACATATCCGAGCCGTGCGACATATACGAAGAGGTCTTAAGAATATTCGGATACAATAATATACCCGAGACCGATATAACCATGCCTTATTCCAAACCTATAGAAAGCGCTTTTTCGGCGGTCGCGCGAATCACCGATTTTTTCGCTCATTCCGGTTTCTGCCAGTGCATGAATTATTCGTTTATCGGAAAAGAAGACCTGAAAAAAGAAAATTTCGAAGGCGACGAAAAATATTTCGTGAAAATCATAAATCCGCTGGGCGCGGAGTTTTCGATAATGCGCCCTTCGATGCTGTCCGGACTTTTAAAAACCATGCAGTATAATTTAAACCAGAAAGCCGCTTCCGTTAAGATATTCGAAACCGGCAACGTTTACAGGCTCGAGGACGCGGCCGGCGAAAACGACAGGCACCAGCCCATGGTAAATCGCGACGGGGCCGAATTTAAAATAATCGAAACCAATAAAGCGGCGGGCCTCGTTTACGGGCCGCTCGAAAACGGCTTCTGGAACGCCCGTAAAGATCCTATGGATTTTTATTTCCTCAAAGGCGTGCTGGAAAACCTTTTCGGCTCCTTCAAGCTTCCGGTGGATTTCAAGCCTTTAGCATGCAAAGCTAATATGCATCCCGCAAAAACCGCGTCGATACACCTTAAAAACGGAGAATGCATAGGCTTTATCGGCGTAGTGCATCCGCTGACGGCCCAGAATTATTCGGTTGAAATGTCGCAGGAAGTAATAGTTTTTGAAATCGATGTGGAGCCTCTTGCGGCGGCCCTCAAGAAACCTTTCAAGGTAAAAGAGATATCCAGGTTCCCGTCCAGCGTATACGATCTGGCCGTGCTTATATCGCGCGACGTAAATTATTCGGCTATCGAAAAAGCGTGCTATAAGGCCGGCGGAAAGAACCTCAAATCCGTGGCCGCATTCGACGAGTACACCGGCGATAAAGTTGAGCCCGGAAAAAAGAGCGTGGCCGTCACGCTCACTTTCCAGAGCGACGAAGGCACGCTCAACGACGCCGAAACCAAAAAAAGTTTCGCGGCCGTTATAGATGAAATTAAAAATTCACTTGGCGGAAACCTTCGCTCGTAGGAGTTTATATATAAATTCAACATTCCGAGCCCCGGCCGGCGGATTCACGCCGCCGGCCGGGCATTTTAAACGGACATTTTTCTAATACTCGCGGCGGTGATTCGTATCAATCCTAAATTAATCGATCTGGCGTTTATAATATACATAGGTTTCGCGGTGGGCTGGGGTTACTTCGTCGGCGGCGTTTCCGAAGTGTTTAACATTCTCGGGCTTCTAGTCATTTTTGCGGTTTCGATGAAAACCTACGACAAACTGGCTTCGGTGCTTACCGATTTATTCGGTCTGGCAAATATATCCGCTTTTTTACTTTCTTTCGCGATTATATGCGCTTTTATTTATATACTGCTGAAAGTGAGCAAATATCTTATAGAAAAAAAGATCGCGCAATCCGAAACCATGACGCAGGCCAATAAAACCGCCGGCATGTTCGCCGGTTTCGTAAAAGGCGCGCTGGTGGCACTCGTTGTCGCGATAGGGATCATACTCATGCCTTTTAATAAAGAAACCCGCGATAATCTGGACAATTCAACCTTTTTGACTTTCGCGAAGATTTTTAAGCCTTATATAATAAACCTTTTCGGCGATAAGGAACTGTTCGAGGCGGCCGCGAAAATGAGCCAGAGCGAACCGGGCGCCAACGCCAGGGCCGCCGAATCTATGGCGTCTTCGAAAGAATTCCAGAAAATCGTAGCCCATCCGAAATTGCAGCGGTTCGCCCAGGACGCCGAAATCAGGGCGCTGGTCGAAAAACAGGACGTGATGGGCCTTATGTCGAACAAAAAATTCCTCGAACTGATGAACGACAAGGAAATGATGGACCTGATAAGAACGGTCGACGTCAAGCGGCTTCTTAAAGACATGAACGCAGGCGGTAAGCCTGGAGAAGGCGGCGTTCAGATGCCGGACTTCGAGGAAGTGCTTAAAAAAACAGGCGCGGCTTCTGGAACGCCCGCTTCGACGGGCGGGGCCGCAAATAAAGGCAAATAAATAACGGGCGGTATATAAATGGCCACAACCAGAGCGGCGGGCGCGGCTAAAACGGCCGCGATAGCCGATGAGCTGATATATCCAAAACAGGCTGACGCCATAAGCGCCAGGCTGAATTTAAAGACCAATATACTTATTTACGGCGAAGAGCTCTTTTTGATAGACGATCTCGCGCGCGAAATTACGCATAAATTGAAAAAGTCCGCGGCCGCGCATTTCGCTTCGGCGAGCGCCAGGCACATAAATATCAGCGACTCAAATTTCGATTACGGCGAATTTTTATCTTCGGAAGACACTTTCAGCCTTTTCGGAGCCGAAGATTTCTGCGTTAAAATAATCCGCGGGCTCGAAGAATTCGGCGCCTCTTCGCCGATGATGAAGAAATTCTGCAAATATCTCGACGCCATAGATAAAAAGGGCGCCGAAGATAACCCGACGAGCCTGGTTATACTGGTTTACGCCGTAAAAAAGCCGGTGGCCGAAGTGATTAAAAACACTAAAAATTTTATAGCGATCAACTGCAAAAAAATGTATGAAAACGATATATTCGCGTATGCGAGAAAACTCGCCGCGCGCACTCGCAAATCCTTCACCGACGACGCTGTAAGCGCGCTGGCGGAACGCTCTCGCATGAATTTGTTCCAGATCAATTCCGAAATAGGGCGCCTGGCGATTTTAAACCATGAAAAAGCCGAAATAGATATCGAAACGGTAGAAAGCCAGGTCGAATACTTTTTCGATCCCGATTCCTTTACCGCAATCAACGAACTGGATTACTGCATATATAAAAAAGACCTTAACAACGCTCTTGTCACGATCGGAGAGCTTATCGACCACGGCGTTTATCACGCCCTGATCGTAAACCGGCTTATTTCTATATTTCGTACCATGCTTTCGGTTTCGCTCCTTAACGAGGCCAGCGAGACTTTTAAAACGGGCGCTTATAAAATCGCGGCCGAGTTCGTAAGCGGCGCGGCTTATAAAAAAGGTTACGACCGCTTCAGGTTTTCAAACGATATGCTTTCGAAATTCGAGTTCTTCTGCAACGGAGTGTGCAATAACTCCAATATTTACCGTTCGGGATCGAAACTCGATTTTTTCAACGGCATTAAGAACCAGATGGCCCTTTACGCGGTTTATTATCTTAAAAATTATTCGGAAAAAGACCTTTTCGAACTTATAAAAAGCCTTTATCAGATCGACGTAAAAATAAGGACGGGCGTTCTCAGGATCGACCAGAGGCCCGAATCGGTAAAAGAAGAAATTTATAAAATATTGATTTCGAATTTTAAAAAATTATGATATACTGATTAGCCGTCGGCGCATTCGGCTGCGCCCATAATACTGAGATTAGAAGGAGTTATGATGTCAATCGGCGAGCCTTTCGAAATAGCTATGATGATACTGAAAAGGCCTTTCGACACCTTTACGAAATTCGCTGAAAAACCGCCTAAAAGGCAGATGATCACTCTCTGCCTTACTATATGGCTGGCCGTATCGTCTTATATTTTTTCATACCTGGGGTTCGAATTTTACCAGAGCAAGGTGAGTCATTTTATTATTTACTCTGCCACGGCGCTTTTATGCATTATTTTTTTATTCATGCTTTTTTCGATGCTTTTGTATTTTAATTCAAAACTCCTTTTCGGCCGCGGTAATCTCGACGTTATTTTCACTTCTATTTTTTATTCGTTTCTGGCGCTGCTGATTTATGCGGCGCTTCCCCTCCAGCTCATTTCTTTCGTACTGGTGCCGCCGCAGTACGAGTACTGGTTTACCGTTACCATGCGACCTTTTATAGCGCTTTATTTTTTTATTTTAATCGTTATAGCGGTGAGCAGGGCGTTCAAGCTTTCTATAGCGCGAAGCATAATTTCATTCGTCGCGATATTCGCTTATGCGGCTTTTTTTGTATTCAGCGTTTTATACCTGTCCAGAACTTATAATATTCCGCTTTATTAGCCGGAAACAAATATTTTTCGTTTTTTCGTGCAAATATAAATTATAATCGACTTATTATCAAGGAGTTTTTATCGTGAAGCAAAAAATAGCTATATGCCAGCTTTTTCCAAAACTGGGCGATCTCGGTCACAACCTCGCAAGACACGCGGAGCTTATAAAAAAACATGAAGACTGCGATCTGGTATGTTTTCCGGAACTTTCCGCCACGGGCTATTTCGTTAAAGACCTCGCCTACGATCTGGCTCTTTCGCGCGACGAATTCGCGTCCGAATTAAATAACCGCAGCGGATACATGAGCGGGCGCCCTTCGGTTATCGCCGGCTTTTCTGAACGCTCCAACGGCCATATTTACAACTCGCTTTTTGTCGGAAGCGCCGAGCGCACTTTTTCACACAAGAAAATTTATCCGCCTACGTATGGTCTTTTTGACGAATACCGCTATTTCTCCTGCGGCGAGCAGATCGACGCGTTCACACTTAAAAGCGGCGTCAATATAGGGGTTTTGAATTGCGAAGACGCCTGGCACCAGGCGCTGCCTTATATATACTCCATGTACGGAATAGATCTTCTGGTGATATGCGCGGCTTCGCCGGCGCGCGGAGTCTCCGGCAACGCCGAGGGATCGCCCTGGAACGTAAAACTATGGCAGCGGCTGATATCGTCTTATGCGCACCTTTACGGGCTTTATATCGTTTACGTTAACAGGGCGGGAGTGGAGGACGGCATAAATTTTTCAGGCTGCTCGTGCGTAGTTAATCCGCTGGGCGATATCACCGACATGCTGGCCCAATTCGATGAAGACGAGCTGGTGGTGGAGCTTGACATCAAAAAAGCCCGTATCGAAAAAGCTCAGAATTCTTATCTGAAAGAAGACGATCCGTTTCTTACCATCCGTGAGCTGGAACGCGCAATGCGTCATAGAAGGGAGAGTTCAAAATAATGAAATCCAGAGGCTTGAATATGCTCGATATCGATTGCAAGCTCGTTACGGAGCTTCTTACAAGGTTCATCAAAAACGAAGTGCAAAAAACCGGCATGAACAAAGTCGTGCTCGGACTGTCCGGAGGCATAGATTCCGCGCTCGTGGCTTTTTTATGCAAAGAGGCCCTGGGCGCCGACAACGTATGCGGCGTCCGCATGCCTTATAAAAGCTCTTCCGCCGAAAGCCTCGCCCATGCTGAACTGGTGGCGCAAAGATCCGGAATACGCTTTTTGACATACGATATTACGGCGGCCGCCGACGGATTCGCTTCCCAGCAGCTTTTATTAAACGCTGACTGCGATAATTTCCTCCGCGTTAATTCCGCCGGAAAAAACGGCAGCCTTAAAATGGGCGATACGCTTAACAGCCACAACCTTGGAAATATACTGGCCCGGCTAAGGATGAATACTTTATACCATATATCCGCGCTCGGCGGCTCGATGGTCGTCGGCACGTCCAATAAAACAGAACTCCTTCTCGGATACGGCACGCTATGGGGCGATCTCGCCTACGGAATAAATCCCGTCGGCGATTTATATAAATATCAGGTCAGGCAGCTTTCCCGCTACCACGGAGTGCCTGATGAGATCATCCGTAAAAAGCCGTCGGCCGACTTGTTCCCGGGCCAGACCGACGAAGGCGACCTGGGTTATTCCTACGAAGAGCTCGATTACGCCCTTTACCGCCTTGTAGACGCGCGTGAGAACCCGAAGATACTTGCCGAAAGCGGCGAATTAAAACCGGAACTGATAGATTTCTGCCTCAAGAGAATAATATCCATGCAGTTCAAACGCCAGATGCCTCATATCGCCCTGGTATCGTTTAGAACCATCAACCAGAGCTTTAATTATCCGCGCGACTGGGCGCTTTGATAAAACTTAACGCTGATAAAAAAAATAATCATAAAAAAAATCGCGGTTCGGGCCGCGATTTTTTTATTAAAAATTATATAAACTTTAAAATATACCGAAACTTTTTATTTGCCCCATACGGCGTAATCGGTGCCGCTCGCCAACAGCTTGAAACCCTCGCCGGGCGACCAGTCGCGCGAACCTAACTTGACTATTATCTTAGAGTCAATTACGCCCACGTAAAGGTTGACTTCGGCGTTTGCGATCTGAAGTTTGCTCGAACTCGTTATGCCGTATTTCAAGCGGACGGCCATCAATTTTTTGATCTGGTCTTTTAAATTCCAATCGTAATAGTGTTCCCAGAATACGCAAGGGATGCCGGGATGAGTTAAAATGTAAGCGTAGCCGGTCATGACTTTGTCCGACGGGAAAGGCCAGTGCTGCTGTTTTGAGCCGGTATCGTGATTGTCTATGAAGGTTACGGCGCGTTCCGGCCACCAGCCGATTAAACCTGCCGCCTTGCCGTCTTTGTCGCGCAGACGCCAGTATTCGCCGAGAACCGCGTGCTGCAGTATGCCTTTAGTCGTGAAATCAAAAGTGGTGGAGAGCTTTCCGGACCTGTCGAGCCAGTCGCAAAGCTGCTGGCGATGGCCGTCTTGATTGTATTGCGGCGCCTCTTTGAGGCTCATTCCCTTTCCGTAGTAAAGCGAAGTCCAAAGCTCGCCGACAGAGAATTTTGGCGATGTCGCTTTGTCATAAATTTCAACGAACCTGGGCGCGTAGCCTTTTACGTAATCGTAGCGCCAGCCGTCAAAACCTAAATTTTTAAGCCAGTTAAGCCATTCTATTATGTCTTGCTGGACCTGACGGTTGTTGTGGTCTATATCGGGCGCCGCGCCGTAAGCGTCGCCGGTGTCGTTCGCGCCGCGGCCGTCGAACTGCCTGTCGTCGCCGCATATCATGGAGTTAGTCCAGGCCGCTTTGCCGGAGGCGAACTGGTAAACGTTCCACAGCCCGTTGTCGTCCTGCTTTCCTGCGCAGCGGTGATTTACGACTATATCGGCGAGCGCGAGGACTTTATTTTCATGAAGTTTTTTGATGGCGTTTTTGAGCGTATCGATGGTGCCGTAAAATGTTGGAGCAGTTTGCGTTCCGAGATTGTAGTAATCTGTCGGCAGGTAGCCCTGCTGGCTTACCGAATTGGACGGGGGCGGAAACCATACCAGCGTGAAGCCGGCTTCGGCGATATCCGAAGCGCGCGATGCTATAAGATCGTACCAGCGAGCTTTTTGATTGTCGTTCATGGAATCCCAGCCGAAAGACTGGAGCATTATATGCCCGGAACCGGCGTATGCGCCCGAATGGCCGGCCGTAAGAAAAAGCGAAATCAAAAAAACGGCCGTAGTTATCTTCAGAATAAAAGCCCTTATATTCTTCATACCGATCAACCCCGCACTTTTAAGGTTATTTGATAAATAACGCAAAAATATTACAAAAACAATTGAAAAACGTCGCAAATTTACAAAAGCTATTTGGCTGCCGTTGAAATTTTAGAATTATAGTAAAATTATACTAATTGACAATGTTTTTGTCAAGAGAAGAAGGGATTTTTTATAAAAATTCCATATTTATTTTTTATCATCAGGCAGGACGATGTTAGATATGATGGCGGTCAGACCTCCGGCAGTTATACCCGAGCTCAATACGTTTTTTAAAACATCCGGAAAATTCACGAGAATTTCTGGGGCCGCTTCGACGCCGATTCCCGCGCAGAAAGTAAGCGCGATTATCATTACCGATCTTCGCCCGAGCTCCGCCGTGGATATTATTCTGATGCCGCCCGCGGCGATAGTTCCGAACATTATCAGCGTGGCGCCGCCGAGAACGGCCGGCGGGACGAGAGCGAAAACGGCGCCGGTGAAAGGAAAAAGTCCGGTGAGGACGAGAAACGAGGCTATATAAAAACCGACATAGCGGCTTGCGACGCCTGTCATCTGAATTATTCCGTTGTTCTGGCTGAAGGTCGTGTTGGGGAATGTATTAAAAACGGCCGCAAGAAGAGAATTGAATCCGTCGGCAAGAACTCCGCCTGAGATTCTTTCCATATAAACTTTTCCCTCTATAGGCTCTTTGGAGTTGAGAGAAGTTGCGGTAAGATCGCCAATGGTTTCAATCGTAGTAAGAATATATATGAGTATGAAAGGTATAAACGCCACTGCGTCGAAACTGAACCCGTATTTGAACGGAATCGGAACGCATATCCATTCTATGTTTTTGAGCGAGGCGAAAGTTATCATGCCTTTAAACGAGGCGTAAACGCATCCCGCTAAAAGCCCCGTAATGATCGAACTCATCCTGAGGTACTTATTGGAACTTCTATTCATAAAGACTATTGATAATAAAACCAGTCCGGCCGGAAGATAATGAATGGCAGTGGCGAAAGTGCCGTCCGCCCTGGCCGCAGCCCCTCCGGCGCAGTTTATGACGCCGACCTTTATTAAAGAGACGCCTATCATTGTTACTACGAGGCCGCTTACCAGCGGAGTGAAAATCTTTTGAGCGGATTTTATAAAACGGCTGATGATCATTTCTATGAACGAACCTATGAAACAAAGCCCGAATATGAGCGGCAGGCCGCCTATTTTTCCGGCGGTGATTACGGCGCTTACAAATGAAAAGCTCGTTCCCTGAATGCTCAAAAGTCCCGAACCCATGGGGCCGATTTTATAGACCTGAACGAAAGTCGCGAGCCCGGAGACAAAAAGCGACATATTAATCATGTAAGCCGTGTCTTCGGGATTGAAATTAAGCGCTCCGGCTATTACCAGAGTCGGAGTTATGATCGGAACGAATATAGCCAGAAAGTGCTGAAGCGCTACAAAAAGCGATTCCGTAAAAGGCGGTCGCGCATTCAGGCCGTAAATAATATCGGTATTTTCGGCTGGAGGATTTGAGGACGAATTTTGTTGAATTAACATGATTAACTTATAACATAAAAAAAATGTTTTGTAAAGAGCCTTTTATTTTATAGCTGAAATATCTTGTTTGTATGAGCCTTTATAAAATATTTTTAGGCGCTTTTAAAAAATGCCGATAGATATAATATGCAGCCTTAAATCCATAGGCCGATGCGGCCGGATATTATAAATCGTTATAACGCTTTAATCACAAGGACGGGCATTATGATAACTTTTAAAAAATTCGTAATCGTTTTTATAATAATTCTTTTGACGTTGTGGACGATTAATAAATCGTGGGCTTCAACCCCGGCTGAAGGCGATGAAATATTCATCGAATTTGAAACCTGCGGCGAAGATGCGTGCGAAACTATCGAAACCGCCGCGAAGCCGTGGTTTTATCATAACGATGAATTCTTCTTGTGGAATAACAGCTTTTCGGGCCAGCTCTCGCTTTTAAAACCGAAATATAATTTAAAAACGAATTTCAAGGAAAACGCGAACTTTAAAAGAAAAAACTCTGCCGGGTTCGGATGGTTTTTTAGATCGGGCGGCCGCGCCGAAAGTTATATCGGTTTTTTACAGCTCGACCATTCGAGCGATCTTACCGCCACTGGCGACCTGAATTATGATATCGAGTTCGACGGGCGAAAATTTAACGTTAAAAACGGCGCCGCTAACGTGCATTTCAGCCTTAAAATAGACGCTTTCGATTTTCTGATATTCAGAAGGCTTAAAAATACCGCGTGGGGCCATATTAATTTTTTATACGGGTTCAGAGCCATGCAAAGCGAGCTTATAGTAAAAGATATAAATTCGGCGGTTTCGGCCAGTTATTCAAAAGTTTTGCCGCTGCCGAATTTCGGTTTCGACGCCAGGTACGATATCGCGCCCAGGCTAAGCGCGTAAGGACTGCTGTCAGGGTTCGCGCTCAGAAGCGGCGATCGGAGCGGGCGGTTTAACAACCTGCATCTGGCCCTGGAGTATGATTTTGAAAATATACGTAAAACCGGCGTAAATATGACTCTTGCGGCGGGCTATAAAGAGCAGTATGTCGAAGCGGTCATCGATCAAAATAAATATGTGATCAGGCACCAGGGGCCTGTAATGAAACTTATCGCAAAATTTTAGGCCATTTCAAAAAAAAAAACTATTAACCGGCCGGGATGAACTATAAATTACCGCCCGGAAATAATTTAAGGGAAGGTTGCTTTACGCAGCCTTCCCTTATTGGATTTTATCAGCTAATATTAAACGACGCAGTATT
>JAKPTH010000226.1 GCA_029571125.1 bacterium | reverse complement strand
ACGCTTTTTGCCGTTGTGAAAAAAATTGTGAAACATCAAAAACACTGATTTACATTAAAATCTACGCTTCGATTTAAAAGGCAAAAAGCGCGCCGTGGCTGCGGCCACCGCTCGCTTACGCGGGCTCAACCAAATTCGGCCACCCTCAAAAACGCAAGCGTTTTTGGGGCGCCCGAACTTCGCCAACGCGCGGGGCGTTATCTGAAACGGCGGCCGCCGGCGCCGGCCTTCCCTGGCCGGCGCTAGTATTTTTAACCTTAACATGATTATAAAAAAACAACGTGTAAAAACAAGAACGAAAAATATCGATTTAATATTTCAAAAAATTTCATTTATTATATTGATAATTATAATATTTTACTCACTGCTGTCCAAAATAAAAATTTTTAACGTTTTCGATTCAAGTTTTATAACCCATTTGAGTTAAGTTTCAGGTCTTTGAAAAAAATAGCCCCCCCTTGCTATTATATGATGCTGTCCAAAAATATTAAATCGCCAGTTTTAACTGCATGTCTTCCGGTTCGGGCGGCGGTTGGTATGGATCGTTCAGCCATGTCCATAAACACCTGTAAACAAGCAGATTAAAGCGAAGCATGGCCACGAGGTTGGATAAAGACCAGTTATAATTCGAACGCATCTTCAGATACTTCAGGAGCAAGATCGCTATGAATGCTGTCCAAATTTGCGTTAATAAGGCGTTCCTGCTGGTTCCTACGAAAGTCTTTATCTTCAGGTTCTGTTTTATGGTCTTGAAGAATATTTCTATTTGCCAGCGTTCCTTATAAATCTTAGCTATCGTTGTAGGGCCGAACTTCAGATGGTTAGTCAGAAGCGTTATAACGTCCTGTTTTTCTTCGCTCCATACTTCGATTCGTCGCAGATAATAAGGGCAATCTTCTTGCGAATAAAATCCTTCCAGCTTTATAAGCTGGTCACTGATTATATTACCTCTTTCCGGCACGTCGTATTCTTCGACTATTGAATAATTCGCATTTTCCTTCTGCCGCGTAACAAAATATACATCGTTTTTAGTCCAGTTCGCGAATAATTTGTAATCTGTATAGCCTCTATCTATAGCTATTATCGAGCCTTTATCAAATTCTAGCATTCGAGCCACGTTGATTTCATGCACATTTCCTTCAGTAACGTTTAAAAACACAGGCAGATAACCGTCATGGTCAAGGACCATATGTAATTTAACCGCGCCCTTCGTCGTCCTGAATTTCGCCCAATCAAACATCGATAAACAAAGGTCAATAATTGAAGCATCCATGCTGTATAGCGGATTTTTGAACTTAAATTTTCGCTTCGAGTTACCTGCTAGATCCATGCACTTGTCAAGCAACGTATAAAATACGCTCTGGAATAATTCCCACGGCCTGTTTTGATTGGCATACGCAAGCGTTGACTTGGCTGGCGCTTCTTTCACACCGAGATGATTGAGCTTTCCCGCGCTACTCGCCAGGCCGCCGCAAATTTCCCTGAGTGAATTAGCCTTTCCAAGCTGGCAGAACAACATCGCCACAAACTGATCCCATGATGAAAACCCCTTTGTTTTAGCCTCTGCGCCAGACTTCCGAACCGCCCGGTTGAAATCGTTCCGAGAAAATAGTTGCAAAATTTGACCAAATATGCTAAGATTACATTGATTCATGATATTACCTCTTATCTATTTTTGGTATAGCATTATATCATAAAAAAGGTAAGAGGTTCTTTTTTTCAAAAAATTTGTTTCACTTTATTACCTGTTTTGGACAGGTGTGATGTTTAATAAAAATGGATAAGCAGTTGTTACTTCGATTCTGTTAATTCGTTTAAAATATTTTCGTAACTCTGGGTCAGGTTCAAATTCCGGAAAGACAAGACGTTGATAGAAATTCGAGTATTTTTTAAGTTCTGATAAATAATTTATTGCGTTAGAGGTTGAAACGTTATCTTTTAGTGAGTAATAAACATCACTTTGCTTAACATTACTACCATTTTTAATCAAATAGTGTCGAATGAATTCTGTTAATTGCTCGCTTAATGCGTTTTGCATAGGTAACCAGTAATTATTG
>JAKPTH010000465.1 GCA_029571125.1 bacterium | reverse complement strand
GGTCCTCGGCGCTTCCTGACCTCTGCAGACGGCTAAGCAAAAAACAATTGAACATTAAAGCACAAAATGAACTTATTTGTTCACATCATTTGAACATTTAAGTTCATTTTTTATAATTAGACCGCTATACCAATCCGTTTTATCGTTCGCGCCGGGTGAATTTTTAACTATCGGCACGCTTGTTGCTTTTGTTGAAGTAAAATAATGGCCATTATTTTCAAACGGGAGGTCGATTAAATTGAATATACTTATAATTGACGACGATTCTGGGTGCCTTGACAGTCTAAGCAGTTCTTTACAATTATATTCCCATAATTGCGAAGCGCATACCAACGCGGTAAAAGCGATCGAAATATACCGCGAAAACCCTTCCAGGTTCGATCTTGTCATTACCGATATGAAAATGCCCGTTATGAGCGGCATAGAAGTTCTTCAAAAAGCCCTCCAGATAAATAAAGATGCCAAAGTCATAATCATTACCGCTTACGGCGACGTTGAAACGGCGATACTTGCCGTCAACAACCACGCATACGCGTTTTTCGGAAAACCCATAAATTTTCAGGAGCTGCTCGAAACCATAGAACGCATCGAAAACGAGAAAAACGAGAAAAAGCTCACTAAAGAAGAACAAACGCGCCTTATAGACGAATACGCCAAACTCAAAAAAGCCTTCGAAGAACTCCAAACGCTGCTGAACAGGGATCGCAGCAAGACCGAGGGGGGCAAATAAGAATGAGCAGTATAATTAACGACGAAAAAAAAGAGTTCGTTTCCGAGTTCGTCAATTCGAGCCGTGAACTCCTGGACGACGTGGAGCCTCAAATAATGGCGCTTGAAAAAAGCTCGACCGCTTACGGCGAAGTGGACCCCGAAATTTTAAACACCATATTCAGATTATTTCACACGCTTAAAGGCACGGCCTCCTTCGTAGATCTGCAGACGATAACGAGCGTCACCCACGAGGCCGAAACACTGCTCGATATTTTCCGCAAGGAAAAAATAAACCTCCAGACAGAACACGTGGATTTGCTTTGCAGGACGAACGACTTCATAAGAAACATTCTCGATACGGTAGAAAAACAGCTTGACGATAAAGGCTTCGAAGACGTGGCCAGCGGAATCGTGGTAGATCTAAAAAACACCATAGCGGCGGTTTCGGGCGAAACGGGCTCTGAAAAATTATCGCCCGGCAATTTCAGCGGCAACTCCGTTCCGGAAATTATGCCGGCGGCCGCTTCAAGCTCGGACGCGCAGCAGGACGCCGCCGAACCGGCCACCGAAGAGGCGGAACTCGAGCAAGAGCTCAAACTGGTCATAACCCCCGAGATGCAGAAGCGTTTCACGCAGGAATCGCACGAATTATGCGAAGAAGCGGAGCTCATGCTTCTCGCCTTCGAACGCGTGCCTGACAATCTGGAGCTTGCCGCCAACGCTTTCAGGGCGCTTCACAGCATCAAAGGCAACGCCGGTTTCTTCGGCTTCGCCGAACTCGAAAAAGTGAGCCATGCGGCCGAAACAATTCTGGACTCGCTGAGATGCGGCGCGAAAAAACCGGATAAAAATATTATGTCGGCGATATTATCGGCGATCGATTTCATAAGAAACGGCGCAAAAAAAGTGGCCGACGGCCTGCGCATAGACGCTGCCGAAACCGCACGTTTGACCGATGTTTTGTGTTCGATAAGCGGCGAACCTGCCGGCGGTGGCCAAAATCAAAACAGGACTGAAGGCCGGGACTCATCCATTGCGGAAACCGCCGGCGAAATTTCGAAACAGTCCGACGCGCAGGTAAAACCACCGGACACCCAGAGCGCGGACGCTTCTCAAAAGGCCGCATCATCAGCGGCGACGCAGCAATACATCAGAATAGACACAGAAAAACTCGATATGCTGCTCGATCTGGTAGGCGAAATGGTAATCGCCGAATCGATGGTGGCCAATAGCCCCGATCTCCGCGGACTGCAGCTGGAAAAATTCGATAAAGCCATTCATCATCTCAATAAAATCACCAGAGACATACAGGAAACAGCGCTCGCCATGCGTATGATACCTCTTTCGTCGACATTCCACAAAATGGAACGCCTCGTAAGAGACCTTTCGAACAAATTCAACAAGAAGATAAAGCTCGAAATCGCCGGCGAAGAAACCGAAGTGGATAAAACCATAATAGAGCAGATATCGGACCCGCTCGTTCATATCATACGCAATTCAATGGACCACGGCCTTGAATCCAACGAAGAGAGGATCGCCGCCGGAAAGCCCCCTGTAGGCACTGTCAGGCTCGAGGCCAAGCACTCCGCCGGCGAAGTGTGGATCATAATAGAAGACGACGGCCGCGGGCTCAACCGCGAAAAAATAATAAAAAAGGCCATAGAAAACTCCCTCATACGCGGCGACGGTTCCGACATGAAAGACGAAGAAGTGTGGAAGCTGATTTTCGAACCCGGCTTTTCCACCGCCGAAAAAGTGTCCAATATCTCCGGCAGGGGCGTCGGCATGGACGTGGTAAAAAGAAATATAGAAAAACTCCGCGGCCGCGTGGATATCAGGACGCAGAAAAACGCCGGAACCATGATTATTTTAAGAATACCGCTCACGCTCGCCATTATCGACGGCATGGAAATACAGGTGGGCAGGGCGCGCTACATCATTCCCATAAGCTCCATACGCCAGTCTTTCAAAACGGCGCCGGATAAAATAACCCACACGCCAGACGGCACGGAAGTGGTCAATGTAAGGGGAGAGTTGCTGCCAGTCATAAGGCTCCATAAGATGTATAACATAAATTCATTATATACCAGGCTGGAAGAGGGTCTTTTAATAATAGTGGAAAACAACGAAAAAAAATGCTGCCTTTTCGTGGACGAATTAATCGGCCAGCAGCAGATAGTCATCAAGGGATTATCCAATTATCTCGGCCACGTGAGGGGCGTTTCAGGCTGCGCCATAATGGGCGACGGCGAAATAAGCCTCATACTCGATATAGGCGATCTGATAAACAGCGTGGAAATGATCGCGGTCTAACCCGTTCAAAAAATCAGGGAAAGAGTTAAAAATATATAAATAAAAGTTAAGCGCCAATCATAAATAAATAAAAAGAGGTGGAGTGTATGCTGAGTAATTTCACTATCGGGGCAAAGTTGAGGATCAGTTTCTTTTTAATCGCGGCGATATGTTTATTTGTAGGTTACGTTGGCTTCAAAGGCATGAGCGACTTAATGTCTTCGTTCGATAAAATAGTGGCCGTCAACATCCCGACGCTCATTCACATGAGCGACATGAAGGAAGGCCTTATGGGCGTAATGGTCGGCGAGCGCGGCCTTATCAACCGCCGCATGATGAGCGAAGAGCTTAGAAAGGCTCAATACGCCTACATAGAAAAAAACTCCAACCTGGCAAATACGCATTTTGAAGAATACAAAAAAATTGCGCGCTCCGGCGAAGAGGAAAAACTTTACCAGAGCCTTTTACCTGCATGGGACGCCTGGAAGAAAAACGGCGAAGCGGTAATCGCGATTTCGCGTGAAAAAGACGCTCTGCTCGCAAAAGGAATAAGCGCGGAAGATACAACGATCGTAGAAATAGATAATAAGGTATTCGACGCGTCTTTAGAGTCCAGAAAAGCCTTCCTCGCCGTTGACGATCTTTTGAATAAAATAAAAGCCGAAGTCATAAGATATACGAACGCCGATATGAAAACGGCCGACGAAGAAGCAAATAAAGACGAACAAAATATTATATACGCGGTCGTGATATGCGTTATACTGGCGTTAGTCATCGGCGAAATACTCTCGCGCGGCATTAAATTCATTTTAAGCGCGCTCGTTGCCGAAACGGAAAAACTTACCGCGGGCGTCAACGCCGGTAAGCTCGATCTTCGCGGCGACGTCGCCGGAACTAATTTCGAATTCAGGGGCATCGTGCAGGACATAAACGACGTGATAGACGCGTTCGTGCATCCTTTAAACGTAACGGCCGAATATGTAGATAGAATTTCCAAAGGCGATATGCCTCCTAAAATAACCGACAGTTATAACGGCGATTTCAACGAGATTAAAAATAATCTCAACCAGTGCGTGGACGCTATCTCGGCGCTCATCAAAGACGCCAACCATCTCGCCACGTCGGCGGCTAACGGTGACTTTTCGGCCCGCGCGGACGTTTCAAAGCATCAGGGCGACTTCGCTAAAATTATTAAAGGCATGAACGACACTTCCGACGCTTTCGTAGGCCCGCTCAACAGGACCATCGAACACCTCGAAAATATCAGCAACGGAAAGATAGACGAAAATATTACACGAGAATACAAGGGCGAATTCAACCGTCTTAAGGTAAGCTTCAACAAATGCTTCGACGCGGTAAGACGCCTCGTTTCCGACGCCGATACGCTTGTGCAGGCCGCGCTCGACGGAAAGCTTTCGACCCGCGCGGACGCTTCGAAGCATGACGGCGATTTTAAAAAGATAGTCGACGGCGTGAATAGAACCCTCGACGCGGTCATAAAGCCCGTAGAAGAAGCTTCGGGCTGCCTCGAACACATGGCAAAGGGCAATCTCGACGTGGCGATGAAGGGCGAATATAAAGGCGACCACGCTAAAATCAAAGACGCTTTAAATAAAACCATCGACTCCATGAACGAAATACTCTCCCAGGTAAGCGTAGCGGTAGATCAGGTGGACACAGGCTCGCGCCAGGTTTCCGACGCCAGCCAGTCGCTGTCGCAATCCGCGACCGAATCCGCCAGCTCGATCGAAGAGATAAGCGCTACCATGCAGGAAATCAACTCTCAGACGAGACAGAACGCCGAAAACGCCACGCAGGCCAATAAGCTGTCCGGCGACGCGCGCAATTCCGCCGAAGAAGGCAACGATAAGATGCGCGATATGAAAAAGGCAATGTACGAAATAAACGAAGCTTCCGCCAACGTTGCTAAAATCATTAAAGCGATAGACGAAATAGCCTTCCAGACGAACCTTCTGGCCCTCAACGCGGCCGTAGAAGCTGCCCGTGCCGGAAAGCACGGCAAAGGCTTCACCGTAGTCGCCGAAGAAGTCCGCAACCTCGCCCAGAGAAGCGCTAAAGCCGCCAAAGAAACCGCCGAAATGATCGAAGGCTCCATCAAAAAAGCGGAAAACGGCGCCAAGATAGCCGAAGACACCGCAAAATCGCTTGAAACGATAGTTTCGGGTTCAGCCAAAGTCACCGATTTAATAGGCGAAATAGCCGCAGCGGCCAGAGAACAGGAAAAAGCCGTAACGCAGGTCAATCAGGGCCTCACGCAGATCGATCAGGTGACCCAGCAGAACACGGCCACGGCGGAAGAAGCCGCAGCCGCTTCGGAAGAGCTTTCGAGCCAGGCGGCCGAACTTAAAGGCATGCTCGCGAAATTCACTCTCAAAAAGACGGCCGGACAGGTGAACGCTTATGTATCAAAAGCCCCCGCGGCTTCATTTTCGTCACAGAATATAAAGCAGATCGCGCATAAGCCCGAAAAGCCGAAACAGGCCTCAAGACCGGCCGCGGCGCCTCCAGCCTCTAAACCCTCGGCGCGCAAAAACGAAAGAATCGATCCCAACGATATAATATCCTTAGACGATAACGAATTCGGCAAGTTCTAAGCCGTAAAAATTATCTTCGAACCGGCGGAGGATTTAAAATCCTCCGCCGGGCCAAAACTATTTAACGCTTTATTAAAAACGGAGGTACGATATGTCTATAAATGAAAAAGTCAAAAACAGCAATACGTTTCTCGATGACGAGATGGACGAGGAAATGGAGGATACCCAGGAGGACAAGTATTTAACTTTCGTATTGAACCACGAGGAATACGGAATCGAAATAAAGCACGTAATAGAAATAATAGGCATCCAGAACATCACTTCAGTCCCCGATATGCCGGTTTATATCAAAGGCGTGATAAACCTTCGCGGAAAAGTCATTCCGGTAATGGACGTGAGAATGCGCTTCAACATCAACGAACAGGCATATAACGAACGCACCTGCATAATCGTAATAACCGTAAACGAGCAGCTCGTCGGCCTTATCGTCGACGAAGTTTCGGAAGTCCTCGACATTCCGAAAACTGCCGTAGAACCGCCGCCGAAGGTCAACCGCGGCGCCGGAAGCAAATTCGTTCAGGGCATGGGCAAAGTGGGCGACGCCGTTAAAATACTTCTTAACGCCGACAAGCTTTTATTCGAAGAAGACCTCGAAAAAATAGCGGCGCTTTAGTTCGTATGAAGGGGCGGTTTAATCAAGAAAAATCCGCGGCCGGAGTCAATCGGCTCCTGACAATGCTAAGCAGCGCAACATTGCCACCGCGTAAAAAGCTCGGCAGTTAAAGCATGTGTGAAAAAGTTCATTTAAACTAAATATATTAAAATAAGGCAGGGAATATTATGTTTAAAACTATCAAGTCTAAAATAATAATTTCGGGAATATTAGCCGTTTTAATTCCCGTTATATTAATACTAACACTTGTCAGCAGGGAAAAAGTCAATATTTCTAAAACGGTCGTCAAAGAAGTCTCCAAGCAGCTCAACGAGCATATGCAGAGCGTCGCCAGCGACGCGTATTCGCTCTGCGAAAGCCAGCAGGAACTTCTGGAAAAAGTTATGCGGTCCAATATGAACGTCATGCTCGACGTCATAAAAAACAAGGGCGGCCTGACTCTGGCATCCGAAACGGTCTCCTGGACCGCTATAAATCAGATAAACAAAAAGGAGGCAGTGGTCATGCTGCCTAAAATGACCGCCGGAAAAAGTTGGATAGACGGCGGCAGCGGCGGCTCATGGCTCGGCCAGAATTTCGAAAAAGGCACACCCACGCCGATAGTGGACGACGTGGTTGCGCTTGTCGACGGCACCTGCACTATTTTTCAAAAGATGAACGACGCTGGCGATATGCTCAGAATAGCCACCAACGTTATAAATAAGGAAGGAAAAAGGGCGATTTCCACCTTCATACCGGCGACCGAAGAATCGGGAGCTAAAAATCCCATAATCCAGGCGGTAATGAGCGGACAGAACTATACCGGCCGCGCTTTCGTGGTTGACGGCTGGTATATCACGAGCTATTCGCCTTTAAAAGACCAGAACGGAGCCATAATAGGAATGGCTTATGTGGGCGTCAGGCAGGAGTCTGTAGAAAGCCTCAGAAAAGCCATCATGGACATAAAAATCGGAAAAACAGGCTATGTTTTCGTTTTAGGCGGCAGCGGCCAGCAGATGGGCCATTACATAATTTCATATAAAGGCGCCGCGGACGGGAAAAACATCTACGAAGCCAAAGACCCGACAGGACGCATGGTAATAAAAGAAATGATCGAGCTTTCAAAAAAAGCCGGCGGCAAAGCCATACTTTACGAATATCCATGGCAGAACGCGGGCGAAAAAGAGCCGCGCCTGAAAATGGCGTCGGTCATATATTTTGAAAAATGGGACTGGGTGATCGGCGCAAGCGCCTATCTGGACGAACTCACGCAGACCACGGATATTATAAATGCCGATATAAATAAGCTTTTTACTAACTCCATTATTGCCGCCGCAATAGCTTTAGTCCTTGCGCTTTTACTCACCGTCACAATCGGAAACGGCGTCGGCAGAAACATAAGCGCGATAGTCGCCACCATAAAAAATCTTACCCAAAGCATTATGCGCGGAGAGCTTGGCGTGCGCGGAGATAAAAAATCGGTCACCGAAGAGTTCGCGCCCGTAATAGAAGGCGTGAATTCCGTCATGGAAACGTATAACAAGCCTATAGAAGTTACAGTCAATTACATAAGCAGCATTTCCGGCGGGGTACTTCCCGAAAAAATCAGCGAGCAATACCATGGCGACTTCAATAAGATAAAAAACAGCCTCAACGACCTTATAGACATACTCGGCGACTTCTCCGGCCAGATGAAGAATATATACAAAGACCACAGCGCGGGCGAAATCGACGTTAAATTAAATCTCGAAAAATTCAGGGGAATATATAAAGAAATTGCGGAAAGCACTTCTAAAACCATAAACCATCATATAGGCGCTCTCCTTAAAATACTCGCCATAATCGAAGACTACGGAGTAAAAGGCGATTTCTCGAAAACGCTCGAGCGCTTCCCCGGAAAGCAGGTTATAGCCAATCAGATGGTCGACGGGCTCAAAAACAACCTTCAAAGCGTTATAGCCGAAACAAAAATGCTGGCTAAAGCCGGAATAGAAGGCCGCCTTAAAACCAGGGGCGACGCGCAAAAATTCG
The DNA here is from genome assembly GCA_029571125.1 of bacterium. Lineage (GTDB taxonomy): Bacteria > Muiribacteriota > UBA9980 > UBA9980 > UBA9980 > UBA9980. Next base: position 15,720 of record JAKPTH010000465.1, on the reverse strand, counting down.
TCGGCGATTACCGCGAAATAGTTACGGGCATAAACAGCACGCTCGACGCGGTAATAAAGCCCGTAGAAGAGGCCACCAGAATACTCGAAGCCATGGCCAAAGGCGATCTCGGCATTGAAATGCGAGGAGACTACGCCGGCGATCACGCCATATTGAAAAACTCGCTCAATTCAACTATAGATTCGATGAACGAAATCATTTCGCAGGTGCTGGTAGCGGCCGATCAGGTAGAATCCGGTTCCACTCAGGTTTCCGAAGCGAGCCAGTCGCTTTCGCAAGCAGCCACGGAACAGGCGAGCTCGCTCGAAGAAATAAGCGCCACCATGCAGGAAATCAATTCCCAGGCGAAGCAGAACGAAAACGGCGCCAACGAAGCCAACAGACTCGCCATTGAAACGAGAAATTCGTCTGAAGAAGGCAACAATAAAATGGTCAATATGAAAAAAGCCATGACTGAAATCAACGAGGCATCGGCCAACGTGGCGAAGATAATAAAAGCTATAGACGAAATCGCTTTCCAGACGAACCTTCTGGCGTTAAACGCCGCCGTAGAAGCCGCCAGGGCCGGAAAACACGGCAAGGGCTTTACGGTCGTGGCCGAAGAAGTGAGAAATCTCGCCCAGCGGAGCGCCAAAGCAGCCAAGGAAACCGCCGAAATGATAGAAGGCTCCATCAAGAAAGCCGAAAACGGGGCTAAAATCGCCGACGATACGGCACGCTCTCTCGCGGAAATAAACTCGAGCGTCACCAAAGTGACCGATCTTATAGGCGAAATTGCAGCCGCGTCGAAGGAGCAGACCGCCGGAACCGTTCAGGTCAACCAGGGCCTCGCGCAGATCGATCATGTCACTCAGCAGAATACCGCTACCGCGGAAGAAGCCGCAGCGGCTTCCGAAGAGCTTTCCAGCCAGGCGCGCGAATTAAAATCCATGCTCTCAAAATTTAAAACAAAAAACTCGGCGGCCGGGTCTACCACATTTAACGCTTACGTCAAAAAAGATTCGGGCGCAAAACCACGGCCCAAACTCATAAAATAATCGCCGTTTTTAAACTCGCCGGCCGGCCCTTTTACATAACGAAGGGCCGGCCGGTAAAAATAGTGTAAAAAAATGTTGACCGAACAGGTTGCATTGGTGGTATAATATGAATATGGTAAGCATAAGCGAAGATGAATTTAAAACAATCAGCGGGTTCGTTTACGATAAGTTCGGAATAAAGCTCGGCGAACAGAAAAAAACCCTTATCATAGAGCGCCTTCAAAAAATCTTAAGGACGGGCGGCTTTAACAGTTTCGGGCAATATTTCGATTATATCATCAAAGAACCTACTGGCGAGGCCGTTTTAACATTCATAGACAAGGTCTCGACCCATCACACGTTTTTCTTCAGGGAAAACGACCATTTCGAATATCTTAACAATTCCGCGTTGCCGCATCTGCTCGAAAAATGCAGAAACTCAGGCGAAGGCGTGGATATAAGAATATGGTGCGCTGGCTGCTCTTCCGGCGAAGAGCCTTATACGGTCGCCATGTGCGTCAATGAATTCATAGAAAACAACAGGCTGAGGGCTTCTGATATATCGATTCTCGCCACGGATATTTCGGTGACATCTATCGAAAAAGCCTCCGCGGGCGTATACCAGGCCCCGTCGCTCGCGCATGTTCCGCCAGTGTTCCGCCAGAAATATTTCACAACTTCCGGCGACGGAAATTTTATTTTAAAGCCTTTGCTCAGGGACAAAGTGCTTTTCAGAAGGCTGAACCTTATGAGAGACGATTATCCGTTCAAAGGCAAGTTCGATATAATATTCTGCCGCAACGTAATGATCTATTTCGACGCCCCGACGCGGGCCTCGCTGATCGGGCGTTTCCACAGGTACACTCGCGACGGCGGCTATTTATTTATAGGCCACTCCGAATCTATCAGCAGAACGACTCTGATATATAAATACATCAAACCTGCGGTATATCAAAAAGCTTAGTTAAAGAGAAGGAAGCCAATGGAAGCCTTTAAAAAAATAAAAGTATTGATAGTGGACGACTCCGCGCTCGTCAGAGAAATTTTAGCCAAAGGGCTTGCGCAGGACAAAGATCTCGAAATCGTTGGAACGGCTTCGGACCCTTTTGCCGCGCGCGATAAAATAGTGGAATTGAAACCCGACGTCCTTACGCTGGACGTGGAAATGCCGAAGATGGACGGAGTGGAATTTTTAAGGCGGCTTATGCCTCAGCACCCGCTTCCGGTAGTTATAGTAAGCGCCCTTACGAAAAAAGGCGCGCAGATAACCATGGAAGCGTTCGAAGCGGGCGCCGTGGAGGTAGTAACGAAACCGTCCGCCGACGTGGCGCGCGGGCTTTCGGCCATGCTCAACGACCTCAGGGCTAAAATTAAAATAGCGGCTAAAACCAATGTATCGGCCTGGAAAGTGAACCGCAGGGCCGCAGAAAAAAGCGTCAAAATAAGCCGTGAAGCGCTCGCCGAGTCCACCGATAAAGTAATAGCCATCGGAGCGTCTACCGGCGGGACCGAAGCCATCAGAAAAATCCTGAAATCTTTTCCGGCGTCGATGCCGGGAGTGGTGGTCGTCCAGCATATGCCGGCCGGTTTCACCAAGCATTTCGCCGACGGATTGAACGGCGGCTGCGCGATGGAAGTCAAAGAAGCGGCCCACGGCGACAGAATTATGCCGGGCCGCGTGCTTATAGCGCCGGGAGGCGATATGCAGTTTCGCGTGCTGCGCTCGGGCGGCATATATATAGCCGATTTGAAGCCGGGCGAAAAAGTCTGCGGCCATTGCCCGTCGGTCGAAGTGATGTTCGAATCGGTGGCTAAATATGTCGGCGCGAACGCGATAGGCATTATATTGACAGGCATGGGAAGCGACGGCGCCGGCGGGATGCTCGCGATGCGTCAGGCCGGAGCCCGCACTATAGCTCAGGACGAAGCGAGTTCGGTCGTTTTCGGAATGCCTAAAGTGGCTTATGAACGCGGCGGCGCGGAAGTCCTGGTACCGCTCGGCGACGTGGCCGAATATATAATCAGACTGCTGGAAAATAAACAATAAAAACAGCTGCATATTCCGGCCGGCATTAAAAATCGCCGGCCGAATCCGATTCGGAATTTTATACTGGAGAAGGCATCGATGAATACGATAATAGTCGGCATAGGCGCCATAGGCCTTTCCAACACGCAGGGCGACGTCATAAAAACTCTCGCGCTCGGCTCCTGCGTGGGGGTCATGGTATATTCGCCAAAACTGAAACTGGCCGGACTTATCCACGTCGCCCTTCCCGAATCCCATATCAACCCGGCGCTGGCCCAGGAAAAGCCATGTTATTTCGCCGACACCGGAATACCTTTTCTGTTCAACTCCCTGGCTAAATACGGCTGCCTCCTTTACAGCGATCTCGTAATAAAAATAGCGGGCGGCGCCAATATTATGGACCCGCAGCAGCGCTTCGATATAGGCACGCGAAACGTGCTCGCGGTAAAAAAGAACCTCTGGCGCTACAAGCTCGGCCCGCTGTCCGAAGATATAGGCAATACAATCAGCAGGACCGTAAAATTAGAAGTATCGACGGGGCGAGTGATATTAACGTCGCCGTCAATCGGAGAGTGGGAAATATGAATATCGATACGATCATGATTGTCGACGACTCCGCCATGGCTCGTCTTATCATGAAGCAATGCCTCGAGATAGCCGGCTACAGAGAAAAAAAATTCATCGAGGCCATAAACGGAAAAGACGCGCTGGAAAAGCTCAACAAAGAAAAAGTGGACCTCGTCGTCACCGACCTTAACATGCCGGTGATGGAAGGCAACGCACTTCTTGAAAATATAAAAGCGGCTCCGGCGCTGAAAGAAATTCCGGTAATCATCATAACCAGCAACAGCAATCCGGCGCGCGAAGTCGAGTTGAAGAACAAAGGCGCTTTCGCCATAATCAACAAGCCTATTTCGCCGGCTATAATTCATAAAGTCTGCTCTAATTTATAAGTTATATTTTATACTCCGGAGGTAAAAAAGTGAGCGATGAACAAATTAAATCGGCGCTAAAAAAAGCCATCACCGAAACACTCGAAAATCTGGCGTTCATACAGTTGATAGAAATCGACGAGCCTCGCCTTTCCGATCTCGGGCCTGATTTTCTTCAGGACATGCTTTCGGTATACCTTCCGATGAAACACGAATACGGAATTCTCATAATGAGCGCTTCCGGGGGCATTTTAAAAGAAACAGCCTGCAACATATTCGCGCTCGAACCCGGCGCGGTGCCGGGCGACGATATTATAAAAGACACTCTCGCCGAAATTTTAAACACCGTTTCGGGTCAGTTCATGAGGATCATAACTCCGGGCGACCAGTTTTACGAACTCGGGCTTCCCGTGATTGGCACTTTCAACTTGAACGGAACTAACGGGTCCGAAGTCAAATGCGCCTTCGAAACGGAATCAGGCGACAGGCTTTTAATATCATATATGAAAATAACCGATTCAAACAATTAGCGAACGAGCTTTCGCACCGATATGCGCCGCCGGTAATTCCGGCGGTTTTTTTATTTCTTTTTTTATATTCGCTTTTATAATTTTTAGCCGATAATTATTAAAAAGAAAAATATCGTTACGTGCGGAGGTATAATTTGAAAAAGACAGTTAAAAAAATTACGGCTATCGCGGTCGCGGCTTCATTGTTTTTCAGCGTAAACGGGGCGCAGGCCGCTTCGGGTGAAACCAAAAGAATGGACAAGGCCGAAATTCATAAAACCCTCGAAGAAATAAGGGCGAAAGTCCATAAAAAAAGCAGTGAAATAAATCTCGGCGAATGCGCCAAACCTTCGGTCAAAGCCGAAGCCGTTCCGGTCGAAAAACATGAAGTTAAAACATTGCCTCCGCTTCCTGAAAAAAAAGAGCAGGCGGCCGACGTTCAACAGGCGGTTCCCGCTCCCGCGCCCGCTGCGGCTCCGGCAGATAAACCGGCCAATCCTTTAGCGATCGCCGGCTACACGCAGATACTTCACAGCGTGAGCGACGTTCCGGCGGACAGCCACAGCTTTAACATCGCCAGGACAAGGTTCGTGTTCAAAAGAAAACTCGACGACGACCTCAACTTTTTTTCGCAGTTTAACGTTGCCGGAAATAACGCCGAAGGCGCTCAGATGACAGTGACGGATTTATTTTTACAGTACAATCTCGACAAGTCTCAAAATTTAATGCTCGGCCAGTTCGTAATGCCTTCGAATTATGAAGCTATAATGTCGCCCCGCGATTTATACATGATAAACTACGGCCAGCACATAATTAACGCCGACCACGAAAACCGCGGCAACGACCTGCGCGATCTCGGCGTCACCTATAACTACCGTAAACCGGGAGAAACATGGGGTCTCAGCGTCGCGGCGGCCAACGGCGAAGGCATCAATACTCAAAACGATTCCAACGATTCTAAAACGATAGCGGCAAGACTCGATTTCGATGCAAGCAAAGATTTAAAGCTCGGCCTCTACGCTTCGGAAGGCAAACGCTTTAAAGCGGCTTCCACAGCCGCTCAGGTCGCTTTTTACGGCGCCGACGGCGCGGCCACTCCCGCAAAATCTTTCGATCGTAAACGCGCCGGCTTCGATTTCAGGTTTAAAAAAGAAAAAATGACTCTGCAGGGCGTTTTTGAAGCGCTCGAAACGGGGCTCGCCGGACGCGCAAGAAACTTAAAAGGCAAAGGCATGTTCGTGCAGGCCGGATACTTCGTCATGCCCAAACTCGAAATGACCTACAAGCACGATGTGTTCGTTCCCAACAACGACAACACCGCCACCAAAAGAACCGTCAATGCTGGCGGTTTCAACTGGTTCATCAAAAAAGGCGCCAAACTGCAGATGGTATATCAAAAACAAAAAGAAACTCCCGAAGTTAAAAACGACCGCCTGGACACCCAGGTTACAGTAGAATTCTAAAGAAACTTAAAAACGGGCCTTTATAAAATTAATAAAAAGCCTTACGGAAGTAATGACCGTAAGGCTTTTTATTTGTTTTTAACAAATGTTTACAAAACCGGCGACCGGTCATTGACAAAACCCTTATCGTTTTGTATAATTGATCTATAAAAAGATTTTTAACCAATTAAATTTCTTTATTTTTGACAGTTTTGGCGGCATACGCCTTTTAAATTCGAGCGTGAAGACATGTTATTCAAAGGAAGGTGATAGGTCCTAAACCGTAAATCAGACCAATTTTATTAAAGGAAGGTGTTATTTATGTTAAAAACGAAAAGAACTATGCTTTTTATAATGCTTCTGGTTTGCTCACTTCTCATGGTCAGCGTTGAAGCCAACGCGAAATCTTTTTTAGATAAAATCAACGACATATTAAACCCCATGGGTAACGATCCGGTTAATCCGCCGTCGAATATCCCCGGCAGCCAGATACCCGGTAACGCCGTAACCGGCGATCCGGAAACCATGTTTTCGGAAAAAGCTCTCGAAGCCATGGCGGCTCTTGGCGATCCCTGGGCAAAATTAAAGCTCGAAGAAATCCGCGCGAAAAAATTCTCCGATTTATTATATCAGCGCTATAAAGCGATTTCATGGTTTAACATATTTTCAAAACTCGACGCTTATTCGGCATATAAAAACGCCAAAAACGTTTACACCCAGGCGGCCGAAAGAAGCAGGCAGTTCGAGCTCACAAACCCCAATTCCGGCGGCATAATCCAGGGCATCGATCAGATCAACGAAAGCGTACTCGAATTCAAAGCGCTTTTCGGCGATAAAAAGGCCCAGGCCACTTTAGAATTAATCCGCGCAAAACGCGAATATACTCAGATAAAATACAAATACGACTCCGCAAGCCTTTTAGACAAGCTTCAATACCGCGCAGAGCTCAATTACGCTAAAACCCGCTATGAGCTGGCGATCCAGAACTACGCCATCATTACGGGCAAAGCTCCTCAGAATACTCCGCCTAACGTAGAAGTTCCGCAGGTTAACCCGAACGTCAATCAGAACGTTTCACAGCCTAACGTGAACAACCAGCCCATGCCGCAGGTAGATCCCGCTAAAGACGCGGCGCTTAAGTTCGTACGCGAAAGAGTGGACGCTTCGTACAAGAGATATACCACTTACATGTCAACTCCGAACCCCGATCCGCAGATCCTCAAACAGTACGAAAACGAATATTACAGGCAGCTCGAAGAATACAAACGCATATCGAGCGGCACGTCTAAATTCTAATTTAAAAATATAAATTAATAACATAACTTCAAAAGGCCGTCCGTAATAAATCGGGCGGCTTTTTTTATATTCGGGCGCACGCGTTTTTTTACCGGTTTCATTGACAGATGCTTTTTGGTTTTGTATAATTGATGTATCTATATAAAAATTCATTAATTTTAAACGTTACGCGAATTTATTTAATATAATATAAAGGGGTGTGGTCAACATGTTTAAAACCAAAAATTATTATTTATGTTTAACCGCTTTAGCTCTCGCTTTATCGTTAAACGGCCCTCAGGACGCCTCGGCTAAATCTTTTCTGGATTCTCTGGACGAAACTCTCAATTCGGTAGATAAATCGGTTAACGATCTCAATAAATCCATCGGGCGCATTGAAAGCGATATCAATAAATCCGTCGAACGCCTTAATTCCGCCGTAAATAATACGGTAAAAACCGTCAACGACGAAGTAAAAAAAGTTTCCGGCGACGTGAAAACCGTTTCCAATACCACGGTAGACCGTACCGGCAACGTGGTGACCAATACGGTCAATTCAATCAACAGCGGCGTCACGCGCATTTCGACCGGCGAACGGACCGTCGTCGTAAATAATCAGGCAAGAACCATAAGCGGCCGTGTAAACGAAATAATCGGTTCGGTAAATAACGCTATAAATCCAATGGCGAATCAGAACGTCAACCCGCCGGTAAACACTCCCATAAACAGGATCGATCCAGGCAGAGTGTCGGGCAATCCCGAAACGGTATATTCAGAGAAAGCCCTCGAGGGAATGGCGCTGCTCGGCGACAGGTGGGCAAAATTAAAACTGGACGAAATACGCGCTAAAAAAATGGCCGACAGGCTTCAGCAACAGTATAAATCGATTTCATGGCTTAACTTATTTAAAAAACTCGACGCTCTTTCCAATTATAAAGACGCTCAAAAATATTACGTAACGGCGGCGGAGCAGGTCCGCCAGTACGAAGTCGCAAACCCAAATTCGGGCGGAATAGTGCAGGGAATCGATCAAATCAACGAAAGCGTGCTTGAATTCAAGGCTCTCTTCGGCGATAAGAAGGCGCAGGCGCAGCTCGAATTATTAAGGGCGAAGCGCGATTACGAAAAAATCAAACTGCAATACGATTCGGCAGGCCTGTTCGAAAAACTCAAATATCGCGGAGAGCTTAAATACGCCCAGGCCCGCTACGAAGAAGCGGTAAAAGCGTTCGAAAACGTAAGCCGCGGCGGCTCGGAACTTTCTCGCTACGGCGCGAACCCGGGCGTAACGGTAGTGGATAACGCGTCCGATTTAAACGGCAATATCAACAGGGCTACGAATACGGTAACTAACGTCAACAGCGCAACGACGACTTATACATCAAATACGAATACCATATATAATAACGGCAATCAGACAACCGTTGTGTACGACAACGTGACGCTCGATAAAAACGGACGTGTGAGGGCCACCGGCGTAACAAGAGTGGATAGCGGAGTTTTATCGGCCGCAAAAAATAAAATGGACGCCGCGTATAAAAAATATATAGACTATCTCAGCGGGGCAAATCCGGTTCAATCAACGCTCGACCAGCTCCAGGACGAGTATATGAAAGCTATCGAAGAATATCAGAACGCGATAAAAACTAATTAATTCAACAGATAAAACTTAACCGGCGATAACGGTAATGTTTTAAAAAAACTTCCGGCGAAGAGCAAAAAATTCTTCGCCGGATTTTTTTGTCAGGGCGGATATATTACAAACATGCTAAACAAATTAAAAAAACAGCCGATATATATTTTGTATAAAGAAAAATGTATGTAGCAGCGCTTGTAATAAATGCCGGAGAGCCAGTAATGATATCCGGTATGAGTTGAAGTTCTAAATATGCCATCGAAAAAGTATGTAAAATTAAAAATCAGTATGGAGGATGGTAACAATGATGAATTCAAGTTACGTTTTAACACTCGGTAATTTATATAACACGAAACAAATGAATATGACAGGCATCCAGAGCGATAAAGTAGATTTGCTTATCAAAGCGGTTTTACGCGAAATGTATAATTCCGCAGAATAATATAAGGAGTTGTTGCCATTGACGAACGAACGTCCGGGCCAAAAAACGGCGCACGAAGTGATGCGCGACATTCTTTTAGCGCGCCTCCGCGAATCATGGAATAACGCTGAAATCAAAGCCGACAGGTTGAAATAACTATAACAACCGGCAGAGCCTTTAATAAAAAAGTATATACGATACCCCTAAATCGACCCCCGGAAAACTAAATCAAAAGAAAAAGACGCCTTAAAACGGCGTCTTTTTCTTTATAATGAATTTATATTTTATATTTTATAACCGCACCGGCGATTATTTTCCCCACTGGTAGCTTGCGTCGTGTTTGATAGTTTTATAAGCAAACTGCTGGAAGAACATGGTTACATGCTTGTCTTTGCCGTTCATGTTTAAAGCGGTGAGTTCGATGGTCACGATAGGATTGAACAATATTTTACGTTTTTTGCCGAGGCCGAGATAATCGTTAGTTTTAACGGTAACTTTATCGAGAAGGCCGGGGAAGGTTTTAGCTATGGTTTTGAACATGGTGTTGTGGTAGCCGTAAGGAGTTTTAAGCATAGCGTTCATGATTTCTTCGTTGGGTTCGAATTCATTTTTAACCGAAGCTTCGGCGGCGTTGTTAACGCCGTAAGTAACCGAATTAACCGATACGCTGACTTTCAAGGAAACTTTTCTTAACGGCTTCGCGTTGAAATTAGCGCGGAGTTTTTTAATGAAATAAGTATCTTTGGGGTTAACTTTCACTAAAACGCCGAGTCTTTTTAACACGATAAGCTGGTTGAACGAACGGTAAACGCTCATGGGCGCGTTATATTTTGCGCAAAGCGTTTCAAGGTTTTTAACGTGATCGTTAGGGATAACGCAATAGTACTGGCTGACTTTTTCATCGATAGGCGCCGAGGGATCTTCAGGCGTGGGGACGGAAGGGGCGGAAGGCGTTCCGTTAGGAGCCTGATCGGCCGGAACGGGTTCTTCTTCGGCGCCGGTTTCGCCTGCGCGGGCGTTTAATTCGGCCGCTTTTTTAAGCTGCGATTCGTCTTTTGATTTAGCGAAAGCCGATGTAACGGTAAAAAGCATCGATAACACTACTAAAGCGATTATAATTTTTCTCATTAAACTACCTCCATTTTTTTTGTTACGGTAATTATAAACGAAAAATTAAATTTTGTAAAGCGGCTGAGTATAAAATTTGTTGACAAAATATTAAATAAATAATAAGATTATAGTCCCTTTCGATTTGAAAGAGCATAAATCGGGCTGTAAGCAATTTTATTTAATTTTGAGAGTAAGTTGTAGCAATGAAAAATAAAACTTTTTATAAGGACAGAAAAATACATTCAGTTTTATTAATATTCTTCTTCGCGGTTTTCTTTTCGTTATTCATCTGCGCCTGCCGCGAAGACGGCACCAGCGACCATTTTTTCGGCGAAAACCCGCCGCCCGACGTAAAACCGCCCGCCGCGGACTGGAAAATGGTCGGCGATATAGACTTTATGCTCAAGCCGGGCCGCTCTCCAATTTTGCATTTCAATTATCTGGTGCCTCATCTTGCGTTCATAAATACGGGAAATTTTTCAAAAGTGAGCGTGGGAAGGTTCGACGGCTTCCTGTGGCGGCTCGTCAACGAAGGCGGCGCCAGCTTTACCTCCGCCGATTATTATTCTTTCGTGATCTATAAAAATGTAATGTACGTGGCTTATACCGAATCGAGCGAAGAAAACAGGATAAGCGTAACGGGCTTTATAAACGATCGGTGGCAATATATAGGAAAACCCGGTTTCACTCATAAAAAAGCCAACTATATGGATTTTAAAATTTCAGACCGCTCCAACGATAAATTTTACGTGGCTTACTGTAACGGCGATAATTTCGACAGGCCTTACGCTTTCATGCGTTACGGCGAGGAATGGAAGCAGCTCGGCGCCGCCGCCATATCGAGCGCGAGCGCAAAAGAAATAAAACTGGCGGTCTTAGAAGACACTGCTTACGTGGCATATATAGAAAAAACGGCCGTAAATAAAATCAGCGTTTTAAAATACAACAAATCGCTGGCCATATGGGAGCACATCGGCGCGCAGGCTTTTTCACCGGCCTATGCGGCGCATCTTAATTTCAGGGCCATAGACGGAAAGCTTTACATAGCTTACTGCGACGGTTCCGACAATTCCAAGCTCAAGGCGTCGTATTACGATGGTTCCGCATGGAAAAGCGCGGACGGCGGAGCGATATCCGACGGGCCGGCCGCTTACTGTTCGCTCGCCGATTATAACGGCGCTTTATATGCGGCGTATATAGATTACACCAAAGAAAAACGCATAACCGTCATGAGCAACGCCGGCGGCAAGTGGGCCGCCGTTGGAAGGCGGAATTTCAGCTCGACGGATATCGAAGACATATCGCTCGAAATCAACCAGAATGTTCCATATGTGGCCTACAGAGATAAGCTCGACCATGACAAAATAATGGTATGGAAATATGAATAATCACTTTTAACCCGCTTTTCAATGCCGCGGCGCGTCGGAATTTGCCCCGGCGGGGCCGGACGCCTAGTCTAAAAATCTTAATTTTTTTCAACTGCCGTTAATTTTATATTTTAAACTCCGATATACTTCATAGGAATAGTTTATTTCACGCAACAACTATACCTTCGAGTTAAAGCATATACGGAGGTGATTTATGCTACTAACCAAAGCTGCTACGGCTTCACCGCCTAAAACGGAGCAGGCGAGGCCTGAACCTTTTATGGCGGAAACGGCGGCAAAATACGAACGCAGTTTCCTGGAAGTTTTAACCAGGCAGATCGATCTGGGCAAAAACCAAACTTACATGGCGACGGAATCGAGCGAATTGATATCCAATAAATTAAGCTCCTTTCCGCTTAATCAGTTCAAATACGAAGCGGCGGCCGGCTCGGCAAATATCAAAGCGGGCGCTCTTCTTTTCGAAACCGGAAGCCAGTTGAATTTTAAACCCGTTAATATCGATGTCAGCGGCGGCTCCGGCGAAGCGGCCGGAACAAACGATAAAAATGAAATTGAATCGGCCGAAACGCATGAACCGGAAAGTAAAAAAGTCGAATCGGGCGCCGAAAGAACCGATGAAGTCCAAAACGGCGATAAAATCGATGAAAAAAACGCCGATCCAGAAAAAAGCAAGGACGAAAAAACGGCTGAAGATATGCAGAAATATCTCCAGGAAATTTTCGCTTCCAGATTAAACGTAAAAGTCGGCGTAAAAAGAATGGACGCGGGCCAGGACGGCAAGTTTGAAATCAGCATTAACGGGATCAAAGACGAAAAAGGCGTTTTAAAATCGCGCGAATTTCTCGCTAAAATAGAAGGCATTCTGAAAAAGCAGTTTCCCGGCGTAAAACTTGCCGACTTTAAAATCGAAATGGTAAAAATCGACGTTAACGCCGCGGCATTAAAACATCAGTCTCCCGACTCTACGGCACAGCCTTCCACGGCCGCCGTGGCTTCGAAATTGGCCGGAGTCAAAACCGGCGATAAAACTTCTCCAAGCAATTCGGACGCACACGGAAACGCCGGCGGCAAAGATAAAAATCACGGCGGCGACGGGCTTCAAATGTTCGGCTTTTCAGGCGAAAATTTAGCAAAAAACAACGCGGAAATAAAAGAAACTCAGCTTCGGGCGACGCAAAAATTCGACCAGGTAAAAATGCTCGAGCAGATAAGAAGCCACCTTAATGAAACCAAATTCACTTCAGCCAACGGAACATATTCGATAAAAATGATATTGCGCCCGGAAGAGCTCGGCAAAATCAACCTTGAAATGGTTATGAAAGACGGCCAGCTCAGCGCGAAATTCAACGCGGAAAATTCGGCGACCGCCGAATTGCTCAACGCCTCGATCGATCAGCTCAAAGAAATGCTCAACGAAAAAGGCATTAAAGTCGTAAACGTCGAGCTTGGAAACTACGGCAGGGGCTTCGAATCCGGTTCCGGAGGAAACTTTACCGGCGGCGGCGAAAACCGGCCGTTCGAAAATTTCGGTGAAAACGGCCCGCCGGGCGGCGCGACCATTCGCGGCGCCGAAGGCGAAGTAGAATTCGCTGAAATCATAGGCGATAAAAACAAGAGCGTTTTCATATTAAGCGATAAAAAAGTAAACGTACGAGTATAAAAAAACAAAGGAGGCTGTTATGGCTTCAGTAACATTTTCGGATTACGCGGGTTCGACCGTCGCGGAAGACCTCAAAAGCAAATATTCAAAAGACCAGACCCGCAAGCCCACCAACGAGCTTAGAAAAGACGATTTTTTGAAACTTCTTTTAGCCGAGCTCAAATATCAGGACCCGACCAAACCGCTTGAAAACAAAGAGTTCATATCGCAACAGGCGAATTTTTCTTCGCTGGAGCAGATGACCAATCTCAACAGTTCGTTTTCGTCGTTCCTCAATTCGCAGACGATGAACCAGCGCATGGGCGCGGTCAATTTCATAGGCAAAAACGTGGAAACATCCATACCGGTAAACGAAGCGGGCGACCAGTTCTTAAAAGGCCGCATCAGCGCGGTAAAGTTTTCCGGCGGAGAATCCATCTTCACGATAGACGGCTACGATGTAAAAATGGAAGATATAACTTCGATAGCCGCTTAGGACGGTGTTGACAGATGATAACTAACGGCTTAAATTTCAACGCGGCGAACGCAGGCAGGCTTCAGTTCGCGGCGGCGCAGTTAAAACCCGTCGAAACCTCCGGCGCGCAGGCCGTCCAGCCGAACGCGGCGGCGGGCGCAAAATCTTTCGGAGCTGTTTTATCGGACGTTTTGATGCGCGAATCGTCGATGACTTTTTCGGCGCACGCCCAGAAGAGAATGACCAGCAGAGGAATAAATCTCAACGCGGGCGATCACGCCAGGCTCGATTCGGCGTGCAGCAAATTGTCGCAGAAGGGCGCCAGGGAGGCCCTGGTTCTTCTTGACGACAAAGCGTTTCTGGTATCCGTCAAAAACAGGACCGTCATAACCGCCCTGGATAAAAATGAAATCAGGCAGAATGTTTTCACCAATATCGACGGGGCAGTAATAGCTTAAAAGGCCGGCCCGACTGAATCAAGCGGAAGGTGGCCTTTCGCTCCGGCCGATCGACTGAAGCCGGAGCATACATAAATGTAAAGTGCTTGAAAATAAAGGGAGGGTAAGTTCTTATGATGAGAACTTTTAATTCCAGCGTTCTGGGGCTTCAATCCTTTCAGACGCAGATGGATGTAATTTCAAACAATATAGCCAACGTGAACAATTCGGGATATAAAAAGACCCGCGTTCTATTCGAGGACGTACTGAGCCAGACTATGTCAAACGGCCAGGCGCCTTCGGGCGGCTACGGCGGCCTCAATCCCATGCAGATAGGGCTCGGCTCTAAAATAGGCGCCATCGACAGCGTATTCACGCAGGGCGCTATGCAGGGCACAGGGCGCGACATAGATATGGCGATCCAGGGCGAAGGCTTTTTCATAACCACCGACGGGACCGGCTCTAAATATTTCACCCGCTCGGGCGCGTTCGATCTGGACTCGCAGCTAAACCTCGTGCACAGCGTTTCGGCGACGAAAGGCATGGGCTGGCTCGCCGCCGAAGACCCGGCGAGCAAAAACCTCGTCATCGACACTTCTAAACCTGTAACGGCGCTCAATTTCACGAATTATCAGAAAATCGCCGCCGCTTCGACTACATCGGTCGAATTCGCCTCGAACCTTAAAATGTCGGCCACGGAAAGAAGCCTTCCCGACGAACGCGTGCTTTCTTTCACCGACGATCAGGGCGACGCGCACAACCTGAAGGTCAGGTTCACGAAAGTGGATAAAAACAACTGGAACTGGACGGCTTATGACGATAACAACGTCCAGGTCAAAACCGGCGCGCTGAAATTCGACGATAACGGCAAGATAACCGCTTCGACGGGCGGGCAGATAGTTTACGACCCCGACGGCACGGGCGGGACTCCGGCTTCGTTAAAACTTCAAGCCGGAAACAGCGCCAATATAACCGGCGCGGAGCTTAAAACGCCGTCCGACGCCACGAAGTCCGGAGTCCATTCCATTACCTCTTCCAAAATAAGCGCTACGGCGGCGAGCGTATCAGGCGATAAAACGGGAGTTTACAGATACACCACGCTGGGCGAGCTGGGAGTTACGAGCACTACCGGATTTAAAATAGCGGTGGACGGCAGCGCTACCGGAGTTGAAATAAGCGGCCTCAGCGTAAATTCGACCGTATCCGATTTAATAAGCGCCATAAACACGCAGTCCGGGGGGGCCATCGCCGAAATGTCGGGCGATAAGATCGTCGTTAAAAGAGCGGTTGCCGGATCCGCCTACAAAGTGGAGTTAATGGCGCCGGCAAGCGATATCGGAAACAAAGTGTTCGGAACGAATCTTCAGACGAGCGCAGGGACCAACCAGTCCTTCCGCGTGACCGACATATTCAC
>JAKPTH010000193.1 GCA_029571125.1 bacterium | reverse complement strand
CCAGATGGGCTTCGCTTCGGAATTTAAAATAAAGTATCCCGCCGTTTCCATAGACGAAGGCGAATCGGAAACTTACAATTTCACGGTATTTCTCGGAGTCAAAACATACGACGAGCTTAAAAAGTTCAATAAGGGCTTCGAAGACATCTGCGAATTCAATTTTCTCGCGCTGCTCATACTGCAGTCGCTTTTCTTCTTTTACGGCCTCACCAAAAACTACGGCCTCTCCATAATACTTCTTACGATAGCTATAAAAGTCCTCCTGCAGCCTCTCACCAACAAGCAGACGAAATCGATGAAAGACATGCAGAAGATACAGCCTTATATCGCCGAAATCAAGAAAAAATATCCCGAAAACCTCCAGAAACAAAACGAAGAGGTAATGAAGCTATATAAAGAACATGGAATAAACCCGTTCAGTGGATGCCTTCCGCTTTTACTCCAGCTGCCCATTCTTTTCGCGCTTTTTACGGCGCTCAGGGCTTCGGTGGAATTAAAAGGCGAAGGCTTTCTCTGGCTGAGCGACCTTTCACTCGCAGACCCCACCTGGATACTGCCGATAGCTATAGCGCTTTCGATGCACATACAGCAGTCTCAGATGCAGGTTGACCCCAATCAGGCGGCTGCCTTTCAGTTTATGCCGATATTCATGTTCTTCATAACATACACTCTGCCGGCGGGCGTCCTGCTTTACTGGGGAGTGTCCAACGTTCTGCAGGTGGCACAGCAGTGGTACGACAAGCGAAACGATCCGCCCGCCGCCGCGAACGCGATGACGGCGCCGCCCGAAGAGAGAGCGGCTAAACAAAAAGGAGGGGAAAAGGGTTAAAGCCGCAGCGCCAGGCGGCAGATTCATCCGCGGCCGAGACCGGGCCGCGAAAAATTAATTCTGAAACGAAAACTAAAAAGAAAATTACCGCATAAAGATTGTAAAAAATGTAAGCCAGAGGAGATGTTGTTAATGCAGATAGTTGAAAAAACCGGAAGAAATAAGGATATGGCCATAGAAGAAGCCCTTCGCGAATTAAACGCGTCGCGCGACATGGTCGTCATCGAAATATTAGAAGACGAAAAAGAAGGCATACTGGGCATATTCGGCGCCCGCCCCGCCAAAGTTCGCGTAACGCTCAAAGACGATAAAAGAAAACTCGCGGGCGAACTTCTTGAAAACATACTCAAATACATGAATATTCCCTGCAACGTAAAACTCGAAACGCCCGGCGACAACCAGGCGACCCTTTCCATCGACGGCGAAAACGTCGGAAACGTCATCGGAAAACGCGGCTCCACGCTCAACGCCCTCGAATATCTTTTAAACGTAATGGTGAACAAAGAAGGCTCCGATAAGATAGCCGTAAGCATAGACGCTTCGGGTTACCGCGAATCACGCGTTAAAAGCCTCGAAGAGCTTTCGCTCAAGCTCGCCGCCAAAGTCAAAGACACCAACAAAAGCGTAGAGCTCGAACCCATGACTTCACAGGAAAGAAAAGTCATCCACACGACGCTTAAAAACAACAACGACGTTTACACTTACTCGAAAGGCGAAGAGCCCTACAGAAAAGTGGTCATATCGGCTAAAAATAAGACTCGCGGCGGCCAGGGAAAACAGTCCGAAGACGGCCCCCGCGCCGAAAAATCCGGCCATTCTAATAACGCCGGCGGCTCTAACAGAAAAAGAAGGCCTTCGCACCACGACGGACACTCTAAAGAAAATAACGCCGGCGGCTCTAACGGCGGCCGCAAGCAGTACGCTCCGCCCACGCGCACCGCTATAAACACCGCCGTCGAAAATCTCATGAAAGCCACCGACAACAGCGCTTCGGCCCAGCTGAAAAACCCTTCGGCGCCGACGGAAAATTAATACCGGCGGGCGGTTTACATGCTGTTAGACGAAACGATAGCCGCGCCTGCGACTCCGATGAACGCTTCCGCCGCGATCGGAATAATAAGGATAACCGGCGATAAATCCGCCGACATAATCAGTTCTATCACGGCAACTAAAGACGCGGCGCCGCTTTTTAGCGGCCGCGCCTCAATAAAACCACGATATATGCACCATGGCTTTATCATAGACCCTTCGGACGGTTCGAAGTTTATAGATGAAGCCATGGTCTGCTTTTACAAAGCCCCATTCTCTTACACCGGGGAGGACATGGCCGAAATATTCTGCCACGGAGGCTCTTATAACATGTACAGGGTGCTCGGCGCGGCGATGTCCGCGGGCGCAAGAGCCGCCTCGGCCGGAGAATTCACCAAACGCGCCTGCGTCAACGGAAAGCTTGACCTGTGCCAGGCCGAAGCGGTTTGCGACATCATAAACTCCAAAACCTCTGTTTTTCATCAGGTCGCCGTTTCGCAGATAAAAGGCTCGCTTTCACGCGAGATAAACTCCGTAAAAAACGAGCTGGTCGCGGCGCTTGCCGATATCGAAGCCAACCTCGATTTTCCCGAGGAAGATATCGAGCCGGTAAATATAGCCGCGGTCCGCGAAACTCTTATACGCTGCCGCAGGAAGGCGGCGGCGCTGCTCGCCAGCTACGAATACGGGCGCGTATTGAAGGACGGCCTTAAAATAACCATCGCCGGCTGCCCCAATGTCGGTAAATCTTCGCTGTTCAATCTGCTGCTGCGCGAGAACCGCGCAATAGTAACCGAAATCCCCGGCACCACCCGCGACGTCATCGAGGAAACGCTGAACATTGCAGGCGTGCCGTTCACGCTCGCCGATACCGCGGGAGTGCGCGCATCGTCGGATATCGTAGAAAAGTTAGGCATAGAGCGCACCTTCGAAAACATCCGCGAAGCCGACCTCTGCCTTTTGCTCATAGACGCGAGCCGCGCGGTGGGCGACGAAGACATCGCGCTGTTCGCCCGGACAGAAAATATTTCCCGCGTCGTTATAATCAATAAAATCGACGAGCGCTGCGCTAATTTCAGCGCAAAATGCCTTCCGCTCACGCCAGGCGAAGAACCCGTTGAAATATCCGTCAAGGAAAACGAGAATATCGACGAATTAAAAAAGCTGATTATTAAAAAAAGCGGGCTCGCGGCGGGTACCGGCCACGGCGAGCGGGCCGTAATAACAAGCGCGCGCCATGCGTCGGCTTTAAAAAACGCCCTGGCGAGCTTCGACGACGCCTGCGCCACAATAGATTCCGGAAGCCCCGTCGATCTTCTTACCATAGATATCCGCTCGGTCCTTTCGAGCCTGGGAGAAATAGTCGGCGAAACGGTCACCGACGACATCCTGCACAAAATATTCGAAAAGTTCTGCATCGGAAAATAAGCCGGCGCAGCGCGCATTTAATAAAAACCTTTTTAAGAATATGAAAAGCCGCCCGAAACTTTGAAATTTCAGGCGGCTTATTTATTTATGTCAACGCTTCACGCGGTTATTTTTTGCCGTGTTTCATTTCTTTTACCAGTTTAGCCGTTTCGCGCGCG
>JAKPTH010000111.1 GCA_029571125.1 bacterium | reverse complement strand
AACTTCGAATATAGGGTAGAAATTTCATACGCTTTGTTTTTTTTAGCCCTTTGCACTCTTCTTATAAAAAGCGAGTTAATTTATGAAAGCCTGGCGGCATATTTAAATATAGAAGCGCAGTCGGCCATGAGCCTGCTATTTTCTATAATAGCCCTCCTCAATCTGCTGGCCGGAGCTCTAAGAATATCCGCATGCGCATATCTGGGCTCCGAAGTCATGATGAAAAAAGAAGTCCAGGCAAAAAAAATGACCGTAGCAGGACCTTACGCATACGTTAGAAACCCCATTTACCTTTCAGACATAATTTCCATGACGGCTACGGCGTTCGCCGGAAACATTTATTCGGTGGCGGTTTTATTTTTTGGCAAGATAATAACTTCATTGCTTTTTTGCATTTACGAAGAAGAAAACCTTTTAAAATACCTTGGCGATGAATATAAAGATTATTACGACAGAGTGCCGCGTTTCATACCTAAGTTTTATCAGTATCATAATACCGACATTTTAGCGCATAAAAATTACGGCGACGGTTTAAAGAACAGCTTTTATCCGATCGGTATCGCCGCAGGCTTTTTAGCCGGCGCCCTCACGCAAACCTATTTGTATGTTTTTATAATAGGCGCAATAGCTCCGATCGGGTGGTTTTTATTATATAGAAAGCGCAGAATTTGAAATAAATTTAACTATCTTTTTTTGTACGCAATAACATACAATGTTGGATTTGCCATACACAAAATATTAACATTTTAAAGTACATTTTTTTGACAAATATCGATAAACTGCTTTAAATCAAATCGCACTAGCTTTGGCACGCATCTTGCTCTTTGGATAACTGTACAAAGGAGAATTCTATGAACTCTGAAATTCAAACTGAAAATAACGAAATAAAAGTTCAAATGAATTCGGCCGGTTTTTTAACTAACGAAAGCGGTCAGGGCATGGTTGAGTACGGGTTAATAATAGGGCTCATGGCCATGGTATGTCTAATGACAATGACTTCGCTGGGTTCAAGCATTTACAATTTATTTTTTAAAGACCTTAAAAACAATATTAACACCAACACTTAAATTTTAATACACAGTAATGTTTATAACTTTTGTGGTTAAGATAAATACCTGAGAAAGGAGGCGCTTTATGAAAAATTTCTTAATGAATGAAGATGGACAGGGTATGGTTGAATACGGCTTGATCCTTGGCCTCATCGCTATCGTAGTTATCGCTGCTTTAACAGCTACCGGTGGTTCCCTTAAATCACTGTTCGGTACAGTTGGCGGAAATGTAGCTAACGTTACAAACACCTAAGATTTGCATTTCAAATCAACTAGATAACAAGCACTGCCCTTTAATTAGAGGCAGTGCTTTTATTTTAAAAAACAAAATTTTATTATGCTTGATTATAAAGAATTATTATATTTTTATTTTTCGCTTATATTTTTTTTATTGTTGTTAAACAGCGCCGGGCTTTATGATTATTCTTCAGTTCCGGCAGGTTTTTCCTGTGCGTTGTTTTTCATTTTCGGTTTATTTTTTTATTTTCAACAAAATCACATCCATGAAAAAAAAAGCATATTATTATTAAGGCTGAATCTTCTTAACGTTTTATTTTACGGCTTGATAACCCAATTTTCTTATTGTATCGAAATAAGCTACATTGACTTATCTAAACATCTCTGCGGGTCTTTTTTATTGCTTTCAATTTTTTACGCCATATCGACTTATGACGATTTGCGCTCTTTTATAAAGACTTTTATATACTTCATCGAAATTTATATACTAATGACCATGTGCTATTATTTTTATTTTAAATACGCCGCCGGCGCTTTTTTTTCCGGCATATGCTACACCATGTTCTACCCTTATTATTATGCGACGCTTGTTCTTGCTATAACCCCAATAAGCTTATATCTTTATTTTACTTCGGAATATAAAAACCCAAAAGAAAAACTGAATTTTTTAATTTTATTTTTAATTTGCTGCCTCAACGTTTTTTTAACTAGTTCCCGTATAGCTCAGATCACCCTTATTATTAGTGTTTTCGTTATGCTCTGCCATTTTTACAGGTTAAAAGAACATAAGCCTGAAGCTAAAATGATAGTTTCGATTTTCTTGATAGCGCTTTTAGTCGGCGGCCTATTCGCTACCGACGCATTTTTTCGAATCGCAAAATCTTTTTCTACTCAGGAAAACTTCGACTTACATGACGAGAACGGACGCCTCAATATATATAAAGGTGCGCTGAAAACTTTTCTGGATTATCCTCTCACAGGAGTCGGCCCGGCGCTTTCGTCAATGTTCATTACAAAGTACCGCGTATCGAAGTTATGTATTACCGACTGTCATAACATAGTCCTTAACCGGCTTTGCGAAACCGGCATATTTTACGCTTTTTTTTCGTTTTCAGTTCTTTTAACGACGCTATATTTAACTTTTAAATTTGCTTTTTTGAACGGCCACACAGTTAAAACAGACGGACCGAACGGCGGCGACAATAATCTAAGCTCGGCCGCCCTCGCCTCTTTCATGTCGCTTCTGGTCGTTTATCTGCAGGGATTTTCAATGCCCCACTCTTTTTTAACATCGCTTGTATATCTCGAATACATTATTATAGCGCTTTGCATAAGCTCGGTTAAAATAGCCGGATTGAAAAATTATTCCGGCGGTCAGTCAGTTACAAACGTTATCGATTTTACTTTTTCAAAAAAAAATATGCGCATCAGCTCTTTAATTTCGTTCGTAATTGTTTTTTGCTTTTTTATAAAAATATTAAATGGAGAAAAAATCGCTTTTTTTATCCAATGGCTATTAAATATTTCATTTTTAACGGTTTGCGCTATAATTTTTATAACATGCAATAAAAACGCCGCGGCCGTCGCCGTAAAAAATATTGTAACAAAGCTATTTATAACGTTTTTGATTATGATTCAGCTTTTATTTCAATGGCGCGTTTTCGACTCCGGCTTTTTATGTCAGATTGGAATAAACCACAATCTCGAGGGCAAAAACGAAAAAGCCCTGGAATATTTTGAAAGCAGCGTCAATCTTTATCCTAATATGACTTCAAAACTATTTTTATCCTCCCTGTATTATAAGGCTGGAGAAATAAGAAAAGCCCTGGCAGCAGCATATTTTTACACATCCCGCCTTCCGTATGAAATTTTCGGACTCAATAACCTTGCCGCATGCCTTATCGAAAGCGGAAGAACGGTCGACGCGGCTTCTGTTTTATACCGGCTCGACCGTTATAGCGCTAAAAATTATATGTCGGCTTTTTACGGCGCTTTTTCGCTCGTGCAAGGCGGACGTAAAAATGGAATAGAGAAATATTCTATTGCTGCAGCCGAAAATCCTGAATTTATATCCAATAAATTTTTTTGTGCTTTTCTATTGCAGTCTCCAGAGTTAATTGGTATATTTAACGATAGCATGTCTGCATATTATTTGAATTTAGTAAAATCCAACCCCAGTTTCATTTCTCAATACATTTACTCGATATCCGCAGGGATTATCGTTCTTCAATCTTACGGCTTCGACAAAAGCGATTTTTTTTCAAAAACTGAAATGAATAACAGGTATAATAAGTTGTTTTTATTAGATTACCTGAATTCGATACCTGATTCGTTTAAGTTTTTGTTGGCATGTCATAACGAAACAATATTTACTTTAGCCTCATATCCGCGTTTTGCCCTGGTAATTTTGCCCGGGCTCCACCATGACGCGCAATTTTTTTTGAATAAAGTCAAAGAATATAACCCGGTAAGCGATTATATGCGGAGCATAAAAAAATATAAGTCTTATGAATTATATAAAAAAAATCTGGATTCAACTTCATTTAACTATAGCGCGCATTTCGGCTTGAAGTACTGGTTCGATTTCGAAAACGCCATGATAGACGCTTACGGAGTATTCGAACCCGCGCCTAAAATTCCTTTGTTTTTAACTTTAACGCTAAAAAGCATATTTACGGCGGATGCCGTTAAAGCTTACATTAAAAATTATTATAGAAAATTTTATATAACCGAATAAATAAGAGGAAAAATTTTCACCCATGAGTTTAGGGAAAAACAAAAAAATTTTATTGCTGATAATATTATTAGCCGCGCTGATCAGGTTCTCGGGTGCCGACGCACCAATATGGGGAATTCATTCATGGAAGCAAGCCGATACAGCAGCGATCGCTAGAAATTATTATGAAAACGGTTTTAAATTTTTATATCCTCAAATAGATTGGCGTGGCGGCACGAGCGGGTATGTCGAATGCGAATTTCCATTATATCAGTACATTTGCGCTATTTCTTATTTTATTTTTGGCTTTAATGAATCTTATGGCAGAATGCTTTCCATATTTTTTTCACTATTAAATATTATCTTTCTTTATTTACTGGTTAAAAATTTGAGTGATGAAAAAAAGGCGCTTTGGGCCGCTTTTTTTTATGCAATACTTCCATCTACCTCTTATCACGGAAGATCATTCATGCCTGAACCTCTGATGCTTTTATCAATAACGGCAGGATTATATTATTTTCGATTGATGATGGTTCACGAAAAATTAAAATACTTTTTCCTATCAGCATTTTTTATAGCCCTTGCAATCGCGATAAAACCTGTTTGCCTGTATATTGGACTGCCTATCGCTTTTCTTTCTTTTTTTAAATACGGCAAAAATTTCATTTTTAAGCCCTCGCTTTTTTTTTACGCTTTTTTAGTTATTATTCCTGCTTTTTTATGGTATCTTCATGCGAACTCGTTGTATAAAGAAACCGGTCTTACTTACGGAATATGGGGATTTGGAACCGATAAGTGGGGCGATTTCAGCTGGCTTTTAAAGCAAGAATTTTATAATAGGTTGATTTTTGAAAGGCTTGCCCAACAACATCTTACTATAACAGGCTTTTTTTTGATGACGATTGGATTATTCTTTCAGGAAAGAAATAAACGCGAAGAATATTTTTTTGATTTCTGGATAATATCTTTAATCATTTATGTCGCTATCGTAACCAAAGGCAACTTCGTCCATGATTATTATCAACTTCCTTTGATTTTACCCGCCGTCTTTTATATGGCAAAACCATGCGCTAAAATCAACTGCGATTTTAAATTTAACATTATGAAGCCATTTGAAGTCATTGTTTTTTTTATGGTTATTATAACAATGATTTTTTCATTCAATTTCTTGAAAAGCTATTTAAATTTTGAAAAAAATTTTTCGAACGAAAGTATTTCCAGTTTCATAAATATTGCAGTTAATAAAATAGAAAAAAACAGTCATATTATCTTAATTCAAAATAATTCAGACCCAACTTTATTATATAACTTAAACCTTAAAGGCTGGCTTGCCGGTTACGAATGCATTAATGAAAGCTACATAAAAGAAAAAAAAATGAAAGGCGCAAAATACTTAATAATAAAAAAAGAAACACAATCAGATAACTTAAACTCATTAAACTATAAAAATAATTATTTTAGTGTTTTACTAAATTCATCAAATTGTGTTATAATATATAATGGTGCAGATGGGATAATTATTAAATTATAGTAATGCCGTCTTTTGTGCTTTAATAAAATGGAGAGTTAATTTTGATAATTTTTATAGACTCGATTCTTTTTATTATTTTAACATACTCGCTTTACACCGACTTAAAAATCGGCAAAATCTATAATTGGGTTACATTTCCAGCCATGGGCGCCGGCGTCGTTTTGAACGCTCTTACGAATAAAGCAGGAGTTCCGGCCGGATTATACGATAGCTTAACCGCCGCCTTAATAGCTTATGTTTTTTTTATAATTCCCTTTTTTCTTGGCGCACTCGGCGGCGGCGACGTAAAGCTAATGATGGCGATCGGCGCGCTTAAAGGATGCGTTTTCCTACTTTATTCTATAATATCAATAGGTCTGGTAAGCTTTGTTTTATCGCTTTTCGTTTTCATAATGCAGATATTCAAAGACCATAAATTCAGCGGAACATTAAATATTTTAATTTCGTTTTATCACCAAAACGTGTTAGTCGGCGAAGACGAATTTAAACCGATATTGAAGAAAAATTTAAAATTCGGCATTTCTATCTTTTTGGGAACGATAATTGCATACTTATATATGCTGAAAAAATGATTTAAGTTTAATGTTTCAGTAATAAAGAACGACGGGAGCGAAATTTTATGAGCGACAAATTATATCCGTTAAAAAATCATAAAGGCCAGTCAATGGTTGAATTTGCTCTTGTATTGCCGGTTCTGATTTTATTTTTTATAGGCATAATTCAACTGGGACTTATTATAAACGATTATATAGCGCTTAACCGCGCGGTATCCGAGGCGTGCCGTTTCGGCTCCACTCTTGTCGGTTATTCCTCCGCCGAAATAATGGTTGTTGGAAAACTCATCGACGGCCTTGGCGAAAATATTAAAAAGCCGAACTTAAAGATTGTATCTTTTACCAATCAAAAATACGGCCCCTATACAAAAAGCGCCGCCGGTTCATTGTTAAACAGCTCTGGCGGAGAAGTCACGTCTTTCCCCGAATTCATGTTTTACAGAAACGACAATAAAACGCAGGCTAACTTCGACGACGACAGAAGCGTCAGTCCAAATAGTTACGAATGCTCTTACGTCTCGGTCAAAGTCGAATACGACCACGAAGTTGTAATACCGTTCGCTGATCTCATAAGCTCCGCTACGGTTAAATTGACAGCTTCAAACACATGGCCTATAAGCACTTTTTATCCCGATTTATTGAATAACCGAAATCTTTTCCGCCTTCACGGCTCCCTGCCCATAGCGGTCAACGAAAAATCATGCGTATTGACAGGCGAGCCGGTTGTAATTAAAGGCGACTGGATACTTCCCGGCGGCTTCGGCTGGCTCGATCTTTCCGTATACTTCAACAGCGGTCAGAACCCCAATGCCGGCCCCACCGATCTTGCCGATTGGATTTCCGGTTCGCCGGATAATCCCACTATAGACGTAACGCCGCCTCAGAAAGTCTATTCAATGACCGGGCAGAAAAACGCCGATGCAGTAAGAGACGCTCTGGCGGCGCTTTTGGGAAAAGACATTATGGTTCCGATTTATGACACCATCGGTTCTCAGGGCAATAACGGCTTTTATCATATAATCGGATTCGCGGTTTTTACGCTTAACAGCGTCCAGCAATATCCCGATCTAACCGCGACTTATGTTAAAACGTTGTATATTACACACGATTGAAGTAAACATTGAAACTAAGCGGGTAAAACAAGCCGAGGAAAAAGAGGAAAAATATGAAAATAATAAAAATTAAAAACCAAAAAGCCCAGGCTATAGTCGAATTCGCTCTTATATTCCCGATTTTAATTGCCACAATAATGTGCATATTCGAATTCGGGCTATTGTTAAAAAATTATCTCGGCCTGAACTATGCGCTTGGAAAAGCCGCCAAAGAAGCAGCTTTCTGCCGCGGCCAGGAAGGCGCTGATATCAAAGTAATAAAAACCCTTCTCGCCAGCGCCACTGCTCTGAATTCGGCGCATCTTCGAATAGTTTCCTCTACCGGCCAGCTTTACGGGCCTTACAAACTCGGGTCGAACAAGTCTCTTCTCGACGCGAACAACATCGAAGTGACGTCGATCGGCGAAGAATTATTTTTTTACAACGACAACGGCACGCCGAATAACCCTTCGGACGACACGAAAGTAAATCCCGCCAATGCTTCCATGCCGTCATACGCCAAAATAAGAGTGCGCTATACCCACACTCTTATAAACGCTCAGATTTTAGGACTTGAAAAACAGGGCACCTTCAATCTCGAGCTGACCATGCAGGCCCGTCTCGCTCCTCAATAGGCGAATATTAACCATCACGCGGATTTTTGAAAAAGCATCATAAGCGACAGAAAGGGGATTAAGATATGGATGTTATAAAATTTTTAAAAAAGGTAAAATCCAATGAAATTATCGGCTCAGTCCTTATTTTAGTCGCATTCGGCATGATCGCCTTCTGCGGCGTATCGGCCGTCGTCATAGATATTTCCAGAGTCTATCTGGAATCAGCCCGCGTGGAGGAATCGGTAGAAGCGGCCACCATGGCCGCCGCAAGAGAGCTTTCGATTTACAGCACTTCAGGCCAGCCGCTTAACGACACACAGGAAAATGCCGTAAAAAACGCGGCCGTCGCATTCGGGACGCGCAATAAAATAACTATAGACCCCGGTAAAATAGTGATCGCCGGAAACAGGATTTACATAGACAATAGCCAGACCATTAACTACACATTCGCTAAACTTATCGGCTACGACAGCACCGAAGTCCAGTCAAGAAAAGTGGTAGAAATTGATCGCGACGGAAAGCCTAAAGTTTTAAAACAGGCGCAGTATCATGTCATGCCCTGGGGCATGCCTCACCGCGAGCTGGAAGAACCTTACAATCCCACCAATAAAATCGTATCGATGGCGCCCGACGGCACATACGACGAAGTCGAAGCCCTCGAAGCGGGAAAGGAATATGTTTTAAAACTCGGAAGCGACGTCGCTTCCGGAGATAATGAAACACCGCTCGGCACGCAGGTAATGATTCCGATGGGCATCGAAAACGGCGTCAACGACCAGTGGGCTGTCGGGTACAAAAGGGCCTACGGCCTCATAGTATGGCTTTTAACATCCGAGGAACGCGGCGGCGCGGGAATCGAAAACGTCAAATGGCTCCTCGATTACCGCGGCGGCTCATTCATGTTCGCATACAATCCCACAGTACTGACACGCCTTGGCGCATTAAAGCTCTCCGGAGAAGGACTTTTCGGAACATACGGCATGTTCACCAACCAGAAAGACGCCGATACCGGCCGCGCCCTTTTTCCCTACGTCAAATACCAGATAGTAAAAGACCCCAAACCCATGACCGATCAGGCAGCATCCGTAATAGACCTCACCACCGCGCCTTCGGTCGGCGTGTATTCTTCGGGCGAAGACGCCGTTACTAGAACTCTCGACGAAGCAGGCATAATTTATGAAAAATTTTACGATAACCAGATTATAAACGACGGAATTCTCGACGACCCGCTTCGCCTCACATGGCTTTACCTTCATCACGAAGATTTTTACGGCGGCGATACGCACGGTCAGGTGCCAATGATTTCCATACAGGACGTTTCCGGCGATCAGATTGGCCCGCACAGTTCGCTTTTAACGGTCAGAGGCTGGAACTGGAATATAGGAAAAGAAGGCTATAAATTTATCAGAATTTACTTCGGCGAACAAATCGTTTCGCCCACGCTGACAGGCACTTACAGCGGCTGCTCCACGGGGATCGACGCCAGCGGCCCCTATGTAAACGCCAACGACAGCGGCAATTTTGAAATAACCTTTTCAATACCGGTCAAGCCCAACGGCGATTATTTCGTTTACGGCAAAGTGGCCATAGACCTTATAGAAGATTCTTCGAACTACATAAATTACCGGATCGTAGATTCTTCGATCGTACCCGCCATAACGGCCGTTAACCATGTCACGCTCACTAACGACGTATCTTCGGGAAATCTCATAAGGGTTTCCGGCTCTAACTTCGGCGCGAACCAGCCCGGCATAGTCGTCAAATTCGACGGCATGGGCCAGAGCGTCATCAAAACCGCCACTTTTCCAAACTGCAGCGTCGTAACTTCGCTTATCAACGCCGACGAAAACGGACAATTCGAAGTCACCTTCCCCACGCCGGAAGTCCTCGACGGCACTCACGAAGTTTACGCGCAAATCGATAACACTATATCCAACAAAGTAATATTCAACGTCAACAACTTCAGAACGCCTGTCATAAGCGTTTCAGACCGCATAGGAATCGAAGACCGTGGCCCCAAGGGTTCAACCATATATGTAACCGCCAGCGGGTTCGTTCCCAACTTCTACGGCATAACCGTCAAATTCAACAACGTGATCATGAACGTAGAAGATACCGCGCAATATCCCGACGACTGGGTTTTCGGAGGATCCACAATATATTCCGACGGCGAAGGGAAGTTCCAGGTTAAATTTAACGTGCCGGGCACAATGGCTGACGGCACTTATGAGGTAAAGGCCTTCGCAGGCGCTTCTTCTTCTACCGAAGTAAAGCTTTACACGGTCCAGAACGTTCCAACACCGGAAATAACGATTTTCGATGCATCCGGCAATCCCTCCATGGGACCTCAAAATAGCGAAGCGATATGCGGCGGGTTCTATTTTCCTCCGCTGGTAAATAACGTTAAAATCAAGCTGGACACGCTGGAATTATCCCTGATAGACACCACGGCGAAATACGCGGACGACTCGGTTTCGCCTTCAGATAAAACTTTAAGGCCAAATA
>JAKPTH010000108.1 GCA_029571125.1 bacterium | reverse complement strand
AAGCGGCGCACGACCATCAGAACTGTTCGCACGCCGAAGGCGAAGAGGCAGGGCATGAAGAAGCGAAAGCGCCTTCGCAAGCTTACGAGACTTTCAGCCTCAAAGACCGCTCTGCTATAAAGACGCCGGAATCCCATGACGGCCATAACCAAGGCAAAAATTCCTCCGGCCATGAAAAAGAACCTTCGGCCCACGGCCCGGATGACGGGCACGGCCACGGTAATGAAACCGCTCACGGAGCCGCCGCTCCTGAAATTAAAATAGACGGCCTGGTAACGGAAAAGGCGGCGTCGGAAACCGTATATGAAACGGTGAGCGCTAACGCGACGGTCAGATTTCATCCCGATCATTATGCTAAAATAGTGCCTTTCGTCCCCGGCCGGGTAAAGCAGATAAAGGCCAGGCTCGGCGACCGTGTTAAAAAGGGTCAGGAACTAATGGTCGTAGAATCGGTCGAAATTTTCAACGCAAAGGTCGAATATTTAAAAAATCTCAACCGTTATGAAGTCGCGCTCGCTAAATATGAAAATATAGTACAGATGGGTGAACTCGGATCGTTTACCCAGAAAAACGTCGAGGAAGCCACGGGTTCGCTGGCCGACGCGAAATCTCAGTATGAAAAAGCTCTTGTGGCTAGAGAAACGGCTTCCAAAAAATATGAACGCGTGAAGAAATTAGTCGATTCCGGGGTTTTGTCCCGCTCCGAGCAGGAGCAGGCGGAAAATGAACTTAGAAGCGCTTCTATCGAAGTCGAATCGTCCAGATCCAAGCTGGAAAATGCCCAAAAATCCATGTCGCGCGTCGAAAAACTCAGCGACGCTAAAATTTCGCTGAAAAGAGAAACTGCTGATATTCAGACGGAATTCTATGAAGCCAGACAGAATTACGACATATCTCATAAATATCTGGCCATCGTAGGCGTGGAATGCGAACCTGGCGGCGACTGCAAAATACACGAACTTGGAACTTTTTCGATTTATTCCCCTATAGACGGAATCGTTATAGAAACTAACGCCGTAATCGGCGGCAGCATCGACACCCAGACGGCCGTGATGTGCGTCGGCGATTACGACGTAACGGCCATAGATATAGATATTTATGAAAAAGACCTTTCTAAGGTTCATAACGGCCAGAGAGTCGAAATTGAAAACATTTACGGCAAGACAATAGCCGGCCGGATCACTTATATGAGCAATATACTTGAGCAGAATACGCGTACGCTCAAGGCAAGGGCCGAGATCGACGAAAACCCCTCCCTTCTTAAAATAGGCGAATTCGTAAACTGCGTGATACTGGCCGCCGAACGCAAAAATGCAGTCACGGTGCCTCAGGCCGCGCTCGTCGAAGACGGCGGAAGGTTCCTTGTTTACGTTAAATGCGGCAAGTCTTACGACAAAGTTTACGTGAAGCAGGGCCATAAATTCAGGGACCGAGTCGAGATAATCGAAGGCGTAAAGCCCGGCGACGAGGTGGTTACGGTCGGAAATTACCAGCTGTTTAATATGTCGATGTCTAACAAACTTGAATTAAGCTGTGATTCATGCAAATAAAAGGCGGTGAAAAGTGCTTTCAAAGATAATACAATTTTCCGTAAAATCCAGAACGTTGATTTTCATAATCACCGCTCTCATATTCATAATGGGCGTACGTTCGGCGTTTAGAGTCAACCGCGACATTCTGCCGGATCTTGCGATACCCATAATAACTATAGTCATAGAAAACCATTCGCTTGGACCGGAAGACATGGAAAATCTTATTGCCCGCCCGCTGGAATCCAGCATCCGCTCCGCGGCCGGCGTCAACAAGGTGGTCAGCGTCTGCGGCCTCGGCCTTCTGGCCGTCACCGTGGAATTTCAGTGGAACGAAGATCCCTGGCGCATCCGCCAGTCTATATCCGAGAAAATAGCCGCCGTGCAGTCGTCATTTCCCGCAGGCACCGAAGTTTCTTCTATAGGCACGGCGTCTTCTCGAATGAGCGAAATTTTCGAATTTTATCTCAGCGGCGACACCGATGAAATGTCTCTTCGGGAAATCGCCGACTTTATAGTAAAACCGAAATTGCAGACTGCGCAGGGAATCGCTAAAGTGAGAATTTTCGGCGGCGACGCCAAGCAGTTTCAGATATTGGTCGATCCTAATAAACTTAAAAATTTCGGCCTTTCGCTCGACGAAGTGGAAAAGTCGGTTGAAGAAAATAACCATAATTTTACGGGCGGCATATTTCCGTCGCACGGAATCGAGTATGTAATACGAGGCATCGGCGCCATCAAAAACGTCGGCGAGCTGGAAAATATAATACTGGCGTCTCCGAACGGGGTTCCCGTGCATCTTTCGGCGGTAGCCAGAGTGGTGGAAGGCCCCGCGCTGAAAAGAGGCCTGATGGAAGTGAACGGAAAAAGGGTCGTGTCGCTTACCGTTTCAAAACAGCCCGGACTGGATACCGTTAAGGCGGTCGCTTCTTTGAAAAATTCCATAGCCGAGATAAAACCTTTTTTGCCGTCCGGGATCAAGCTTGAAACTTTTTTCGACCAGTCCGAACTTATAGACGATACTTCTAAAAATCTTTCCGAGGCGATGCTTATCGGCGGCCTGGCGGTAGTATTGATTCTGTACCTTTTTTTAAATAATATAGTAGCCACGTTCGTTTCGGCGGTCACGATACCGCTTTCCGTCGCCGTCACTTTTTACTTAATGTTTCTTGCGGGAGTATCGGCCAATATCATGTCGCTCGGCGGCATAGTCGTGGGCATCGGAACTCTCGTAGACGCCGCTATAGTCATATGCGAAAATATATTCAGGCATCTGGAATCGAAAAAGCTCGATCTCTATGATTCGGTGATAATCGGCGCGTCCGAAGTGTTTAAACCCGTGCTGGCCAGCACGCTTATTATATGCGTCGTATTTATGCCGCTGATGACTCTTGGCGGATTCGAAGGCAGGATTTTTTCGCCTTTCGCGTTCACTATGATAGTTTCGATATTCGTGGGGCTCCTGCTTTCGTTTCTTTTAGTCCCGCCTCTGATATTCGTGATTCTCTCGAAATATAAAAATTACGAGGGCGGCCGAAACCATTTTATAGCGTCGTTTTTCGTTAAAAAATTCGAGCCTTTGCAGCGCGGCGTTCTGGCGAACGGCCGCGCTTTTTCGGCCGCGGTTTTCATACTGTTCGCGTTAGCTGTAATCGCTTTGATAAACCTTCCGGTAGAACTTCTTCCGCCGATAGATGAAAACGCCGTCATGTTGAGCGTCGTAACGCCGCCGGGCTCCAGTCTTGCCGAAACTGCTCGCCTGACCAAGCTGGCCTGCGACAGGATCAAGGGAGTTCCCGACGTCGAAAGCGTTCTGCAGCGAAGCGGCCGCGCCGAAGGGTCCGATTGCATCGAAGGCGTGAACGTTTCGGAGCCGTATATAAAACTCGTTCCGCGCTCGAAACGCAAGCATTCAATAGAAAAACTTTTCGATTTAATGAATGAAAGGGTGAAGGACATACCCGGCATTCTCGTCATTTTTACGCAGCCTCTGGCTAACCGCATAGAAGAAACGCTTTCCGGGACTTCCGCGAAGTTTTCCATCAAACTTTTCGGCCACGATTTGAACGCTCTTTCCGAAAAAGGAAACGAGCTTTTGAATCTGATTTCGACCGTGCCGGGGCTTACCAATCTTCAGATAGAGCAAACTCAGGGCGTTCCGACGGTGGTCATAAAGCCGGACCGGCGAAAGGCCGCTAAGTTCGGGCTTAATATCGAGGACATAGCAAGAACGGTAGAGATGGCCATTGAAGGCAAATCGGTATCGAGAGTTCTGACCAACGGCCGTGAATACGATATAGTTTTAAGGCTGGACGAGCGCTTCAGAAAAACCATGTCCGATATAGGCGAATTATACGTAGACACGCCGTCCTTCGGAAAGGTGAAGCTAGGCGAGGTGAGCGAGATCAGCTCCACGAAGGGGCCGAGTTCGGTGAAACGCGAGGATATGCAGCGCAGGATACAGATAAACGGAAGCATTTCGGGTCGAGACCTTTTTTCGATAACCGACGATATCAAAAAGAAGCTGGCGGGGCTTAAGCTGCCTGAGGGTTATTTTATTTCGTTCGGCGGCAACTATGAAAAGCAGGTCAGGATGCTCAGCGAAATCACTTACGCATTTTTGCTCGCTTTGATGGGCGTTTTTGCGATATTGTTCGTATCGTTCGGAAGCGTCAGCCAGTCGCTTCTGATCATAGTCACCATTCCGCTTGCTTTAATGGGAGGCGTTTTCGCCCTTTTTCTCACCGGAACCTCGCTGAACGTGTCGTCTCTGGTAGGGTTTATAGCTCATTTCGGACTTTCGGTGCAGAAGGGCGTCATCCTGGTGGAATATATAAACGATTTGAGAAAGCGCGGCCATAACCTGATGTCGAGCGTTATAAACGCCGGAAAAATAAGGCTGCGGCCAGTTCTGATGACCAGTTTTACGACCGCGTTCGGAGTGGTTCCCATAGCTCTGGGTTTCGGCGCCGGAGCCGAAATGCAGCAGCCGCTGGCGATAGTTCTGATAGGCGGGCTTATAACTTCGACTATATTTACTCTGCTGTGGCTCCCTTTATTTTACGGAACGGCGGAAAAGTTCACTATGGAAACCGCTCACGAATCAACGATAAGGCTCATAAGGCGCCTTTACGGTAAAAAAGACCTTTATCCGGGCGAGGTGGAGGACGAAAAATAATAACCCGCTTTTACATTCTAATAGCTTTATAGCCTCCGCACTTACCTTCTTCGAAGTATAATTCAAGGCCTTCGCAATAAGACGGCGGCCCGCCGAGCTTCGACAGGTCTTCTCCTGGAAGGCATGCGGCGGCTATGGTCTGAATTATTCCGCCGTGAGTGATTATCAGCGCGCG
>JAKPTH010000088.1 GCA_029571125.1 bacterium | reverse complement strand
ATGTTATATAACAATATCTAACGGCGACGTCAATCAGCTGCCGGTTAATATAATGGCTAAAAATCTCTATGCGTCCTCGACGAGCGGCACTATAGGCGAAAACAACATAAGGATTTCCGGGCTCGATACCCGTAACAACATAGGCTACTGGCCCACTCCGGACGTCATAAAAGACGGAAAATTCCTTATGGCCCAGTATAAGGCGAACCAGGGAAGCGTTATAGAGTCCCGCGATATGGGCGTCAGAGTTGAAATCCCTAAACGCGCCATGAGCCAGGACTCCAATTTATACGTATTTCCTTATAAGCTCGAATATGTCGGCAACGATTATCTGGCCAAAGTAAGCCAGAAAGCTCCGAAATCGCCTGCCAGGATGGCCGCCGCGGATAATTTAAAACGCGAAGGCGAAACGATGCGCATTAAAACGCTCGGCAATAAAATGATGATGGTTAACGTTGGCGGAAACGGCCAGGCCGAGGTTAAAGTCGAGGGCGCCGGCGCGCAGACGTCGGCGGAAAATAAAGAACAGCCGAAAGCCGAACTCGAACAGGTATCTTCTTTTTACGACATATCCCCTTCGAGAGGCCTTAAGGCCAGCGGCAAAATCTTCATTGACTGCTCTTTAGACGAAGCGCGCAAAGCTAACCTTTCAAAAATGGGCGTTTATTTTTCGACGGACGGCATATTGTGGGAAAGGGCCGGCGGCAAATTTAACGGCGAAAAATTCGAAGCCGAAATGAAATACACCGGCGTTTACGGCGTATTCATGGATAACAAAGAGCCGTCGTTCTTAAAACAGGCGCTAGACGGAAAAACTAAGCTTGATTCAATAAAACCCGAACTGTTCGCTTATGTATCGGATTTCGGTTCCGGTATCGACGCCGATAAAGCCGTCGTTAAAATCGACGGAGTCGCTTATAAGGCTAATTACAGCGAAAAAGATTCGAAAATAACTTATTGCGTGGATAGCGAACTTAAAGCGGGCAATCACGAAATCGTTTTCGAAGTAGCCGATAATTCCGGCAATATTTCCCGCCAGGCGGTTCAGGTTATCGCTCCGGCTTCCGATCCCGATATAGTCAACGCGGTTTCTTATCCGAACCCTGCCCGCCGCGGCGCTAACCCTACCATATCATTTACAGTTAACGGCGCGATCGGAAATGCCATAGACGCTAAAGTTTATATTTACGACAACAACGCGAACCTCGTTACTGAACTCGTGCCGATGCAGGCCGGAAATAATTTTAAGGCCGTATGGCTCGGTTTAACTAACGATGACGGAAAAATTGTCGCAAACGGCGTTTATTTTTATAAGATAAAGGTAAATTGTGCCGATAAGAATGTAGAAAAGTATGGTAAGATAGCTGTATTAAGGTAATAAGCCTATAGAGGGTGGTTATATTGAGATTTAAAGAAAAAGAGAAGAAAAAGGGCGCAAAAATGAAAAAGTTATATCTGTTATTCTTTTTGCTGACCGTATTCGCGATTAACGGCTGCGGCGGCGGAGTTATCGGTACTACAGGCTACCAGCGCGAATATACGCCGGCTTATGTCGAACTTCAAAAAGGCTGGGAAGAATTCAAGCTCGGCCGTTATAACAACGCTATCGAATCTTTCAATAACGTATTGGCTTATCAGCATACTTCGGAGCAGGAAGTGGACGCCCATGTCGGGCTCGGATACGCAAAAACCAGGATGACCGGCATAAACGACGCCCTGGAGCATTTTGAAAAAGCCAAAGACTACGATAAGGACGCGAAAGTCGGAATGGCCGGCTACTGGCTGTCTACGGCTAAAAAAGAAAATATGCAGAAGGCGATCGACTTATTGACCACTATCGGCTTGAACGCTCCGGATTATGTTTACCAGCCGGCTCATGAAGTCGGACTTAACAATGCAAAGGCTCACGCGTTGATGGCGGCGCTTTATAACTATGTCGGCGATCTCGAACGCGCCGTGGCGCACGCTAAAAAGGCTAAAGAGCTCAACGTGCCGCCCAAGGAACCGCCATATACTTCGGTAACTCAGATCGTTACATGGGTCATAGGCGATGCGACATATTAATAACAGCGCAGAATAAAATATCCAACCGTCGATATACACAAAACCCCGAAGAGGCCGCTTAAAAAGGCGGCCTCTTTCTTATTTTGAATCAGGTTAAAAATGTTAAAAATTTTTACCAAAATTATTTGACATTTTTAAAAATTATTGATAGATTATATCATGGATAAACAAGCATAAAAACATTCGCCAGAGGCTCTTTAAATTATAAGTTACGCAGGAAAAGTGTGAAAAATTATGGCAATAATGCGGCTTTAAAAAAAGTATAAAAATACTGACATGTGAAAAAACGTTTTCACGTCAGTATTTTTTTTTGTGAAATTTATAGCATTAAATTTTTAAAATAAAATATTTAAGGATGAAGGAGAACCAGATGAAAAAAAAATTACTGATCGCCATAGCGATTTTAATGGTTTTAGCCACATCGGCATTTGCGCAGACGTCTCAAAGCGTCACTTTAAAGCCCGGTTTTAATTTTATAGGGTTTACGACCGCAATATCAATGAGCCCGTCGCAATTTAAGGCGCTGAACTCCGCTATAGAAGACGTATATTTATATAGCGCCGCCGCGGGAAGCTTTTTAAGCCTTAGCGAAGGCACGCTCACATCGCTTGCCGCGGGAAAGGGATATATCGTTAAAAGTTCCGCCGCTTCGAGCGTTACGATTTCCGTTTCAGGAAGCGCGCTTTCGGCTCTCGGCAATATTTCTCTGAAAAACGGTTTCAACCTTGTAGGGTTTTCAAAGGAGCCTTCTACGGCAATAAAATTCACCGAGCTGATGAACACGTATTCGTTCGTTAAAGGGCTTTATAAATGGAACGCGGCGGCGGGAAGCTTTATTCAGGTAGTGCGCGATTCCGGCGGCGTTCCCGTGCAGATTGACGGCACCGATCCTTCGTTCGCCGCGGGCAACTCATATTTTTTTAATTTGACCGAAGATACGCTTATAAATTATGACGGAACGAGCATACTGATGGGCAAAACTATCGATCCGCCGGTGAGCGACAATCCTTTCGCGGGAACATACACCGCATAAGCGCTAACTTAATACTTGACGTTT
>JAKPTH010000072.1 GCA_029571125.1 bacterium | reverse complement strand
GCGGCGCCGAGGAAGGGCACGATTATGAAATAAATCGAAGAGCCCGTGAAAAAGGCCACGTAAAAAAACAACGCGCTCATAAGGCCGTGCCTGTTGGCCGCTTCGAAAACGGCTATGAGAATGGGCGGGCATATATTGAAGGCGGTTAAAAATCCGAGGCCCAGAGCTGTTTTAGAAAAGTATCCGTTCAAAATTGAAGGCGCGTCGCCGGCATCGGCTCCGCAGCCGCAGGAGCCATTTTTGGATTTTATAAGGGCGTGATGCAATAAAAATGCGGCCAGGACGAAAAAAGAAATGCCGCTTATGACGTTTTTGGTCACGGCGTTTTTAAATATTGCCTTGCTGATATACCAGGCGAAAGTGCCGACCGCCATATAGCCTGCAAAGCGGCCAAGCAAAAAATTGGCGCTTACTTTAAGCGACTCTAAAAAACCGTTTCCGCCGCTCAATACATAGGGCACTACGAGCGGCGTGCACGTGAACAGGCATACGGGGCTCAGGCTGAGGCCGAGCATAAAAGCTTTGACGAACGAATCCATGACTTGATTATACCCCTAAAATTGTCAGGAATCAAGAATTTTAATAAAATTTGTAAATTATTATAGAGTTTCAGGTTTAACCGGCTTTTGCATAACCCGAAAAAGCGATTAAATCTTTAAAACCGGCAATATGCTATAAAAACGTCGTTGACGTTTAAGCCGGTGGCGCCTGTTTTGATAAGGCCGCCGGTTTTTTCGAAAAAGCCGTAACTGTCGGCAGATTCAAGATGGCGGGTTATGGTTTCGGTTTCGGCGTTTTCGAGGTCGCGCTCGTCGAATATGGCCCCGGCGGCGTCGGTAAAAGCTTCGATTCCGTCGGTCGCGGCGGCGGCGAGCGTGATTTTTTTAATGTTTAATCCGCGTTCTTTTAAGCGCTTCATCGCGCCGAGCGCGAAGTGCTGGCAACGGCCACCCCGCCCGCAAGCCCGGCCTGCCGAAACCGGTATCTCTCCGCCGGCCACGAATATAAAATCTTCGTGATATTCCACGGCTATTTTTTCTATGGAGTCCATAAAATAATCAAGGCCGCGGCCTTTTTCGCCGGTGAGGAAAAATCCGGCGGCGAAGGCGCGCGCGTTGAATTTTTCTGAAAGGCGCCCGGCGAGGTTTTTTATGAATGCGGCGCTGTCGGTGACGACTTTATAAATATTATTTTTAGAATTGAGATTGATAGAGTATTTTACGCAATCCGCCGGGGAATTTTGCAGATGATAAACTACGCCCGCCGGAGCGTCTATATTATATTTTTTTAATATGCCGAGCGCCGCGGTTTTGTCTATAACGCACGGCCATGTGGGGCCGGAAGCTATGTCGGCCGGGTCGGATCCGGCGGTGTCGCTGACCGCAAGAGTTATAAGCGAAGATTTTATATATTTAAGAAGCCGGCCGCCTTTTACCGCTGAAAGCGCTTTTCTGACGATATTTATTTCGGCGATGGGCATTTTAGATTTAATCAGCGATTCGTTCAAAGCGAGCAAATCGTTAAACTCCACGCCCGGCGCCGGTATTT
>JAKPTH010000071.1 GCA_029571125.1 bacterium | reverse complement strand
AAAAGGCGATTATAAAACGGCCATAGCTTTTTTAATGAAAGGCATTGAAATAGATAATAAGCTGGCTTTCGCCCACTATAACCTTGGTATAATCTACGCCAAAATCGGCAAGAACGATCTCGCCGAAGCCGAATTCAAAACGGCCATCGAACTCGATCCCAAAGATCCTATTGCGCACAGCGCCCTTAGCAGCCTGTACACTAAAATGGGCGACGACCAGAAAGCTTCGTTTTACATGAAAAAATATATCGATCTGGTTCCCAGCGACCCTTATTCGCATTACAACCTCGGCGTATATTACCTTGAAAAAGGCATAAAAGACTCGGCTCTTGAAGAATTTCAGCTGGTTCTTAAATTCGATCCTAACTTCAAAGACGCATATTTTCAAATCGGCGTGATTTATCACAATGAAAACCATGTAGACCGCGCCATCGAAATGTATAAAAAAACTCTCGAACTCGATTCCACCTATATTAACGCGTGTATAAATCTCGGCGATCTATATTATTTCGAGAAAAACGATCTCACGAATTCGCTTTACTACTATAACAAGGCCCTTTCCATTGATTTCAACAACAAATACGCCCGCAAGATGATAACTAAAATACAGGACGAAGGCAAAAGATAATGCACCAGCGTTCCAGCGGCAATATTACAATAGAAGAAAATAAAAACGAATGCGTTCTGCGCGTGGGCGAAAAGGTCCTTAAAAGGAGCCTCGGAACTTCCATTTGCGCGCGCATAGCCGAGCTTAAAGATGCGCCGCGCGCGGGCGTCACCATAGATCTGGGTGAAAGGGCCTTGAGCTCGGAAGAAGCGGAAAAACTTAAAAAATACGTAGAAGACCACTGCGGCGTCAAAGTGGCTCACCTGTATTCTAATACGTCCGATTTAAGCCGCAAAAGTTCCGGAGCGGAATTTTCGCCGCTCCAGGCTGACAGCTTCGAGTCCAAACAAACTCTTTATATGAGATCCAACGTGCGCTGCGGACAGGTCGTAGAATACGGCGGTTCGGTAGTGCTGATAGGCAATCTCAATGCGGGCGGCGTAATCGAGGCCGGCCATTCGGTCGTCGTGCTCGGAGAGCTTCTGGGCGTAGCGAACGCCGGCCTGGCAAAGGATTCCAATTCATTTATTTACGCCGGTTCGTTCGCGCCGGTTAAAGTGCGCATAGACCAGCATTCGCTGACGCGTTCGCAGATACCTGAAAAGCTTATGGGTGGAAATGTAATATGCAGCCTTCATCAGGGCGGTTTGATGCTTAAAGAACATTTCGATGAATCGCTGCCTAAAGGATGTGTTTCTTTTGGCTAACGATATTAACGCCAATCATACAGCGGCCACGGCCGCGAGAGATCAGTCGGCCGACAAGGCCGCCGCGAAGGAGCGCTACGCCAAAGTTTATACCATAGTTTCCGGAAAAGGCGGAGCGGGCAAAACGACGGTTTGCTCCAATCTGGGCATGGCGCTTTCGCTTCTGGGCAAAAAGGTCCTTCTTATAGATTCCGATATAGGCCTTAAAAATCTCGACGTAGTTATGGGGCTCGAAGAATATGTCACGCACGATATAGCCGGCTGCGTCGCCGGCAAAGTAAAGTTCTCTTCGGCTGCGGTGCAGGACCCTCGAGTTTCCTCGCTTTTCGTTATAGCCGCGTCGCAGTCGCTCGATAAAAGCCAGCTCACTCCAAAGCAGATGGGCCTTTTCTGCCACGAGCTCATGAAGGATTTCGACTATATTCTCATTGACGCGCCGGCAGGCATAGAAAACGGCTTTGCATGCGCTATAGCCCCGGCCACGCACGCTCTTATCGTGGTCACGCCGGAGCATGCGTCGCTCCGAAACGCCGACAGGATAGCCGGCCTGATGGAGGCCAACGGCATTCTGCCCAAAAATATCAGCGTCATAATCAATAAGATAGAAGCTCATCTTATCGCCGATTCGATAGCGCTCGATCCGGATGAGATGCAAAAAACGCTGGCCCTGCCCATAACCGCTCAGATACCTTTCGATTACGACATAATCGCTTCAAATTTTAAAAAAAGGCCCGTGGTCCTCAACGGCCGCTCGCTCGCCGCAAAAATTTTCGTAAATATAGCCAGGATGATTGACGGCGAAAAAGTCGAGCCCATCGTCGTTAAGAAGTTATCCGTTTTCGACAGGCTGTTTAACGTTTTTTCAAGATGAGCCATGAACATCACTTCCGCCCGAATGGGTAATTTAC
Organism: bacterium; assembly: GCA_029571125.1. Lineage (GTDB taxonomy): Bacteria > Muiribacteriota > UBA9980 > UBA9980 > UBA9980 > UBA9980. The sequence goes on along the minus strand of JAKPTH010000071.1, from coordinate 479 downwards.
ATGTAATACTTACGGCCCTTTTTAAAAAAATGGGCATAGATTATGTCATACCGCCTCCGGTGACGGCCAGAACCTATGAAATAGGGTTTAAGCTTTCTCCCGAGCAGGTCTGTCTTCCGTTCAAAATATGCATCGGCAGCTTCGTAGAGGCTATAGAAAAGGGCGCGACGACCATAGTTATGGCCGGCGGCAACGGCCCCTGCCGTTTCGGATTTTACGGAATGCTGCAGGAAAAGATATTAAACGACGCAGGCTACCGCTTTAGAATGCTAGTGCTCGATCAGGACAACATTTTGAAGGTTTTAAAAGAGCTTTCGAACGTGTCCGGCCTCGATAAGTTGAGCGTCGTTTCGGCCTTCGTTTTCGCATGGAAGATACTAAGGCTTTCAGAGGAAAACGAAAAGCTTTCCCATTATTACCGGGCGCACTGCTCGGACAAGCAGGCGGTGGACAGGATCGAATCGCATGTGGAGTCTATT